>DDAT01000031.1:0-70674 GCA_002332985.1 Acinetobacter lwoffii
TGCACAGCGTTACTGCCCGGCGGGAGTCTATGAAATTATGGAAAATAATGACGGTTCCAAGCGTTTCCAGATCAATGCAGCCAACTGTGTGCACTGCAAGACCTGTGACATCAAGGAACCGTCCCAGAACATCACCTGGGTAACACCGGAAGGTGGTGGTGGTCCGAATTACCCGAATATGTAAGGTAATTCCTGTGAATGAGAAAAATACATCTATTTCTCACATTCACATACCCAATCTTGAAGCAGTTAATATTAACACTTCACTTTAATTTTTTAGGTAATCCCAGTTCCCGAGGGAGCTGGGATTAATAAATTTTCAAATAGAAAAATAGAAAAGATTGCATATAGGGTCAGAGATAAAAATGGCCTACTCGAAACCGAGTAAGCCATCTTTAATATTTAAAACAAATAACGAAAACTTTTAGTCATTCATCTATGGATTATTGCTGAGCCACAAACTTTGCACGCGCCGCATGCAGTTTCTTGTAACTGTCAATCAGGCGCAAATGACGATCCAGCCCTTCTAGCTGCATGTTGGTTTCGGTCAAACCATAGAAACGAACTGTTCCTTCGATTGAACCTAGAACGGCATCCATACGGGCATCACCAAACATACGACGGAAGTTGTGTTCATAATCTTCCAGTTCCATTTCATTATCCAGAATGACTTCCAGAACGACATTCATGCACTGGTAGAACAGGCCACGTTCAACGGTATTGGTATTGAACTGCAGGAACTGCTCAACCAGATCTTTGGCTTCTTCAAATTGCTGTAAAGCTACATAAATCAGAAGTTTCAGTTCCAGAATCGTCAGTTGGCCCCATTCAGTATTTTCATCGAACTCGATACCGATCAAGGTTTTGATTTCGGTATAGTCATCCTCATCTGCTTCTTCCAGACGCTCAACCAATGCTTCCAATTGTTCATCATCCAGACGGTGCAGATTCAGGATATCTTCACGATATAACAAAGCCTTGTTGGTATTGTCCCAAACCAGATCTTCTACCAGATAAATTTCCGAATAGCCCGGTACCAGAATACGGCAAGCTGTTGCACCTAGATGCTGATACACCGCCATATAAACTTCATGACCCATGTCTTCCAGAATCGTGAATAATTCCTGAGCTTCGTCCGCATTCGAATTTTGACCGTTATTAGTGAAATCCCACTCGACAAAATCATAATCTGATTTCGCGCTGAAGAAACGCCAAGACACCACACCGCTTGAGTCGATGAAATGCTCAACAAAGTTATTCGGTTCAGTTACTGCATTGCTGCTAAAGGTTGGTTTTGGCAGATCATTCAGGCCTTCAAAACTACGGCCTTGTAACAACTCAGTCAGACTGCGTTCTAATGCCACTTGAAAGTTAGGATGGGCACCAAATGAGGCAAATACACCACCGGTACGTGGGTTCATCAAGGTGACACACATGACCGGGAACTGACCGCCTAAAGAAGCATCCTTGACCAGAACCGGGAAGCCCTGTTCTTCCAGACCTTTAATGCCTTCTACAATTTTTGGATATTGTGCCAGAACATGTTCAGGTACATCTGGTAGTGCCAATTCACCTTCCAGAATTTCACGTTTAACAGCACGCTCAAAAATTTCAGACAGACATTGTACTTGCGCTTCAGACAGCGTATTCCCGGCGCTCATACCATTGCTCAGGTATAAGTTTTCAATCAGATTTGATGGGAAATACACGGTTTCACCATCAGATTGACGTACAAATGGCAATGAACAGATACCACGAGCCTTATTGCCCGAGTTGGTATCATAAAGGTGGGTACCCAATAACTCATCTTCAGGATCATAAATTTCACGGGTATGTTCATCTAAAACTTCTACAGGCAGCTCACCATTCGGACCTGGCTGGAACCATTTTTCATCTGGATAATGCACAAATTCTGCATTGGCAATATCCTCACCCCAGAACTGGTCATTATAGAAGAAGTTGCAGTTCAGACGTTCAATAAACTCACCCAAGGCAGATGCCAGTGCACTTTCCTTGGTCGAGCCTTTACCATTGGTAAAGCACATTGGTGACTGCGCATCCCGGATATGCAATGACCAGACATTCGGCACGATATTACGCCAAGATGCAATTTCAATCTTCATGCCGAGGCCTGCCAGAATGGCAGACATATTGGCAATGGTTTCTTCCAGTGGAAGGTCTTTGCCCGGAATGAAAGTCGTATGATCAGAAGCCAGACTTGGCATTAACAAGGCTTGAGCATCCGCATCGATACTTTCTACTTCTTCAATGACGAATTCAGGACCGGTTTGAATTACTTTTTTGACGGTACAACGGTCTATCGAACGTAAAATTCCCTGGCGATCTTTTTCAGAAATATCAGCCGGCAGTTCCACCTGAATTTTAAAAATCTGTTTATAGCGGTTTTCAGGATCAACGATATTGTTTTGAGATAGGCGGATATTGTCGGTCGGAATATCACGTGCCGCGCAATAGACTTTGACAAAATAAGCCGCACATAAAGCTGAAGATGCCAGAAAATAATCGAATGGGCCGGGTGCCGAACCATCGCCTTTATAGCGGATCGGCTGATCGGCGATTACCGTGAAGTCATCGAACTTGGCTTCCTGACGAAGATTATCGAGATAATTGACCTTAATTTCCATGTGGATACCTAAATATTCTTATGTGCCGTCACGGACAGATAAGATGCTGAATCTGAATATACAAGCCGGTTCACGGAGGAGAACTTGAATGAAAAATAGAAAATGGTCAGGTTATACCATTTGACGAAGTGTCTGGATAACGCTGCCGAGAATGGGCGCTATTATAGAATTATTTTATGAAATTGATAATATTTGTCTGAAATTCTGGCAGATTAAACCAGATCCTCAGTCTTTCCTGAGCTGCCGGAGCATGAATCAACTTCAAGTCATGGCTTATACTATTAATCAAAGTTGCAGATAAGGCAGATTTTCACCTGCCTAGTCCGAGATAACTTTAGAAATCATAACTCAGTGCAAATACTGCAAGATTACGCTGCTTGTCATCATAGCGGTCGTAACCGCCAAAGATATACTCACCCGACAAACTTACTTGGGGCAGAAGCGCATAATTGAGTCCGGCAGAAGCATAACGAAAGGCAAACTGCTTTTCGGTATCGCCCAGTTCACCGCCTTCGTATTTGCCTTCATCGTTAAAATAGCTTCCCGCTGCCGTAACGCTGGCATTCAGGCGATCATTCAACTGATGATTCAGGTTAAGCGTATAAAAAGTATCGCCCTGATTGGCATAAGCCACATCATACAGATAGGTCGATATGCTGGCCCCGATACTGGTCTGATCATTCACTGCACGACTGACATTTAAACCCAGCTCATTTCCAGTGGTCTTCTTACCGCCCGGATAATAATAGGTTGCGTTCCATAGATCCCAATCATAATTTTCGCTGCTATGGGTATAACCCAGCAGAAAGTCATGCTCGAATTTGTCTGAACGATGTCCCGGACGCCCCTGTACTTCGGCATAAGAGTATCCAAGCGTAGATCCCCAATATCCGACATAAAAATTACCATAAGCCAGATTCAATGCAGCCTGTACAGCAACGTCGTCATTTTCAGGTGCATTGGTCAAACCGCGGGAGACGTATTTGGAGACCACACTCAAGTTTCCGCTTGCTTTTATTTGTTTTACTTCCGCATCATCAGCATAACAGTAAAAACTTGAAACAGCAGCACAGCCAAACAGCACTGTTTGATTGAATATTTTCATAAAATATAAAATGTATTAAGCAAAGCGGAGATAAAACCGAAAGCAGTCGAGGTTTTATCTCCGCTTTGGGACAAAATTGAAATTCGCTTTACTCCTGCTTTGCTAGACAACAGAAATAAAACCATGATTTAAGCGCGAGGCGCCTTGTAAAAAGGTGCAGATGAAGGCGCAAGAGCAGGCTTGCCACGAATATGGTCTGCCAGTTTTTCAGCGATCATAATCGTAGTTGCATTGAGGTTACCGGTAATGATCAAAGGCATAATCGAGGCGTCAATCACACGCAGACCCTGCATTTCATGTACGCGTCCATAACCATCGACAACCGCCATGTCATCCTCACCCATTTTACAGCTACACGATGGATGATACGCGGTTTCTGCATGATTACGAACAAATTCATCAATTTCAGCATCTGTTTGTAGATGTTTTCCCGGACTGATTTCTTCACCACGATAGGGATCTAATGCCGGCTGATGCATGATTTCCCGGGTAATGCGGATGGCATCGCGGAATTCACGCCAGTCCTGCTCGGTACTCATATAGTTGAACAGAATACTTGGATGCTCAAACGGGTCTTTGGATTTCAGACGAACACGGCCACGTGACGGCGAACGCATAGAGCCCACATGAGCCTGAAAACCATGTTCATGAATGGCATTGGTGCCATTATAATTAATCGCCACAGGCAGGAAATGATACTGGATATTAGGCCAGTCAAATTCGTCTGAAGAACGGATAAAACCACCGGCTTCAAACTGGTTACTGGCCCCAATACCTTTTCCTAAAAATAACCATTCTGCGCCAATCATCGGCTGGTTATACCATTTGAGTGCTGGATACAAACTAACTGGTTTCTTGCACTTATATTGCAGGTACATTTCCAGATGATCCTGCAGGTTTTCACCCACGCCTGGCAAATCCTGAACCACAGGAATATCCAGACTTTTTAACAGTTCAGCTGGACCCACACCGGAGCGTTGCAGGATTTGCGGTGAGGCAATCGCACCACCACATAATAAAACTTCACGATCCGCAAAGACCTGAATCGGCTGTAAGGTATTTTGTCCTTCAAAATATTCCACACCAATCGCCTGATTACGATTAAACAGAATACGGTTGGTCATGGCGTGGGAAATAATTGTGAGATTATCCCGGCCTTTGGCCATATCCAGATAACCACGTGCTGTACTGGAACGACGGCCTTGCGGCGTTACGGTACGGTCCATCGGCCCAAAACCTTCCTGCTGATAGCCATTCAGGTCATCAGTACGTGGATAACCGGCCTGTACACCTGCCTCGACCATGGCATGGAACAGTTCACTATTGCCATTTTTAGGTGTTGCGACCGAAACCGGTCCAGAATCACCATGATAATCATTGCCGCCAATATCGCGCGTTTCAGCTTTTTTATAATACGGCAGACATTCAGCATAGCTCCAGTGTTCTAGCCCCTTCAGGCTGGCCCACTGTTCCAGATCCATAGCATTACCACGAATGTAACACATGCCGTTAATTAATGAAGAACCGCCCAGACCCTTGCCGCGCCCGCACTCCATACGACGGTTATTCATATGTGGTTCAGGATCGGTCAGATAGGCCCAATTATAGCGTCGTCCCTGTAATGGATAAGCCAATGCAGCCGGCATTTGTGTTCTGAAGTCTAGACGGTAATCCGGCCCACCCGCTTCCAGCAACAGGACTTTTACATCCGGATCTTCAGTTAAACGCGCTGCGAGCACATTTCCTGCCGAACCTGCACCGATAATAATATAGTCGTAATTCATCCACTCCTCCCTTATGCGCTAAATACAGATTGGAAAGGACTAAGTTCAACTTGCACTGACTTGGTCTGAGTATATTGCTGTAGCGTGACAATGCCGTTTTCGCGACCGACACCCGAATGTTTATAGCCACCAACTGGCATTTCTGCCGGTGATTCGCCCCAGGTATTAATCCAGCAAATGCCGGCTTCGATTTGATGAATAATATGATGCGCACGTGCTAGATTCGGCGTCACGACACCAGCTGCCAAACCATATTCAGTATCATTGGCACGACGAATCACTTCTTCTTCTGAGTCATAACTCAGAATACTCATGACCGGACCAAAGATTTCGTCACGGACAATCGTCATGTCGTCACGGCAATCGGTAAATACCGTTGGTAGCACATAAGCGCCTTGGGCAAACTGCTCATTTTCGGCACGGCCACCGCCACAAAGTAAACGAGCACCTTCTTTTTTGCCCTGTTCGATATAATCCAGCACTTTTTCCATATGAGAGAAGCTGGAAACTGGACCAAAATTGGTTTCAGGATCAAGTGGATCACCCATACGGATATGTTCAACACGCTGCAAAATCTTTTCTTCAAATTCTGCTTTCAATGCCAAAGGCACAAATACGCGAGTACCGTTGGTACACACCTGACCGGAACTATAGAAATTGGCCATCATGGCAATATCGGCCGCCAAATCCAGATCGGCATCTTCACAGATAATCAGCGGAGACTTACCGCCCAGCTCCATCGTGACTTCTTTCAGGCTAGAATTTGCAGCTTGCGCCATGACCTTTTTGCCGGTAGAAACGCCACCGGTAAACGACACTTTGGCAATATCAGGATGCGAAGTCAGATAACCACCAATTTCACCACTGCCGGTAACCACATTAAAGACACCATGCGGCACACCTGCTTCAGTATAAATTTCTGCCAGTTTTAATGCAGTTAAAGGCGTCACTTCACTGGCTTTAAAGATCATGGCATTGCCCGCTGCTAGTGCAGGTGCAGATTTCCATAAGGCGATTTGAATTGGGTAATTCCATGCACCAATCCCGGCAACCACACCCAAAGGTTCACGGCGGGTATAAACAAACGAACTGCTTCTGAGCGGGATTTGCTGGCCTTCTAATGCTGGCAAAATACCTGCATAGTATTCGAGTACATCTGCGCCTGTCGCAATATCGACGGTGGATGTTTCACTGAAAGCTTTACCACTGTCGAGACTTTCTAAACGTGCCAGCTCGTCATTACGTTCACGAAGAATAGCGACAGCCTTGTTCAAAATACGGGAACGTTGAATCGCCGTCATTTCTGCCCAGACTTTTTGTCCTTGCTGTGCCGATTCAACAGCGCGATCGATATCATCTGGTGTACATACCTGCACGTCTGCCAGAATTTCGCCAGTTGCAGGATTAATCGTTTGAAACGTGCTATTGGATGTTGCATCGACATATTGTCCATGAATATAAGGACATTGCAGTTTGAATGTTGTCAATGGAATTTCCTCGCAGGTGGGTTATTTGAGTTGTTGCCGGATATATTCACTACACAGTTCAATCGGCAGTTCTGGGTCAATTTCGCCATTTACCAAAGCCCCTCTTAACCAGAATCCGTCAATCAATGCTGCCAAACCTTGAGCGGCTTTCTCTGCCTGGTCTTTACTCAGCTTTTTCATGAATTCATATTTAAGGTTGGAATGTAAGCGGTAATGGTTGATCTGCTGTAAACGGTGTAATTCAGGTTGGTGCAAACTGCTGGCCCAGAACGCCAACCAGACTTTCATGGCCGCCTTGTCCGTTTGTGGAGCAGCAAAATTACCACGTACGATCGCCAGCAAGCGCTGCTCCGGTAAGTCATCAACCTGTATTTTTATCTGTGCAACAGATTTACCCAATTGCTGCAATAAGTAACGCATTGTGGCTTCAATCAAGCCATTTTTACCTCGAAAATAATGACTTATGATGCCGGTTGAGACACCTGCTCTTTGTGCAATCTGACTGATAGAAGCTTCTGCAAAACCTAGCTCATTCACTGCAGCTAAGGTGGCATCGATCAGTTGCTGACGACGGATCGGTTGCATACCAACTTTGGGCATAGGACTAACCTGAATAACGGATGTAACAATAAAAAATCACTCTGCTAAAGCAAATAGCTGAATGATGTAACAATTCATAAACGCTTTTTTAATTGAACGTTCAATTAATAAAAATTATAGTGCCAGCTCACCCTTGATGTACAGCGCAGTTTGTTTTGGATTTGCAAAAGTTTGTAATTCACGAAAACAAGGAAGCTTTACCGCAGGCTTTTGCTTTTAAATCACACTGCACTGTAGATCATCCGGCAACAAAACGATGGTTAGAGATTTATGCAAAAGAAAAATGAAGAGAAGCAAGATAGTCTGAATAAAGTGGTTTTTTATTTTTCGGCGACGCTTATTCTGCTGTTTTCTATCATTACCATTTTATTTAATGAACAAGCCAATCAAGTCATTATCAATATCTTAAACTGGGTCAGTCGTACCTTTAGCTGGTATTATCTGCTGGCGGCAACGCTGTATCTGGTTTTTATCGTCTTTATCGCCTGTTCCCGTTATGGCGAGATTAAACTCGGCCCTAAACATTCCAAACCAGAATTTAGCCTGCTGAGTTGGTCGGCGATGCTATTTTCTGCCGGGATCGGGATTGACCTGATGTTTTTCTCGGTGGCGGAACCGCTTTCCCACTATATGAATCCACCTGTGGGCGAAGGTGAAACTTTTGAAGCTGCGCGCCAGTCCATGGTGTGGACCCTGTTTCACTACGGTTTAACTGGCTGGAGTATGTATGCGCTGATTGGGGTCGCGCTAGGTTATTTCAGCTATCGCTACAATTTACCGCTCACCATTCGATCAGCACTCTATCCTATTTTTGGAAAAAGAATTAATGGTCCAATTGGCCATACTGTGGATACGGCTGCAGTACTCGGCACGATTTTCGGGATTGCCACGACCTGCGGTATTGGCGTTGTACAATTAAATTATGGCCTGCATGTGCTTTTTGATGTACCAGAAAATATCTGGATTCAAACTGCATTAATCACCGTTGCTGTGATTATTACTATTATTTCAGTCACTGCCGGTGTCAATAAAGGCATCCGGATCCTGTCTGAGATTAATATCTATGTGTCAATTGGGCTGCTGCTATTTATTCTGTTTGTAGGCAATACCGAATTTTTATTAGCAGCCTTGATTCAGAATTTTGGTGACTATATCAGTCAGTTCCCAAAACTCTCTTTAACCAGTTTTCCTTTTGAACAACCGAAAGAATGGATGAATAGCTGGACCCTGTTCTTCTGGGCATGGTGGATCGCCTGGTCACCTTTTGTTGGTCTGTTCCTGGCCCGTATTTCCCGTGGTCGTACCATTCGCGAATTTGTCACCGGGACTTTAGTTATTCCTCTGTTATTTACCTTGACCTGGTTGTCTATTTTCGGTAACAGTGCTTTATACAGCGTGATTTTTGATGGTAATACTCAACTTGCTACGACAGTTTTAGAAAATCCGGCACATGGTTTTTATGATCTGCTGGCGCAGTATCCAGGCTTTATGTTTACTGCAGGTGTCGCCACCATTACCGGCTTGCTGTTCTATGTGACCTCAGCGGATTCAGGGGCATTGGTATTGGGAAACTTCACCACCAAATTCACTAATATTGAGCATGATTCACCGCGCTGGCTCAGTGTGTTCTGGGCCATTGCCATAGGTTTGCTGACTTTGGCAATGCTCATGGCGAATGGCGTGACAGCATTACAGAACACCACGATTATTATGGGTCTGCCTTTTAGTTTCGTCATTTTCTTTGTGATGGCCGGACTGTATAAGTCCTTGCGTCTGGAGGATTTTCGGCAGGCCAGTACCAGTCTGAATGCTGCGCCTGTGGTCGGTAATGTGGATATCCTGAACTGGAAGAAGCGTCTGAGCCGGGTCATGCTGCATCCAAGCCTGTCCCAGACCCGGACCATGCTGGATAATGTTTGCAAACCAGCCATTGAGGCCGTTGCAACCGAGTTAATTGACAAAGGCATTCAAGTAAATATTCAGGAAAAATCGCTTGAGGAAGAACCTGAACTGTATCACCTGGATCTGACCATTCAGCTCGATGAAGAAGAAAACTTTGTCTATGAAATATGGCCGGTACGCTATGACACGCCAAATTTCAGTTCACGTGGTAAACGAACCAAACGTTATTACTATCGTCTGGAAAGTTATCTGTTTGAAGGCTCTCAGGGCAACGATCTGGTCGGTTATAGCAAGGAACAGGTGATCAATGACATCCTGGATAAATATGAACGCCATATGATGTATCTGCACATTAACCGGATCAGCCCAGGTAAACGTCCACTTTTCCCGGATCGTGAAATCTAGGATCGCTCAACTACGGAAGGACTGAATGATGTCAGAAAGTTTGAATGCTTTTGCCCTGTTTTTCTCCCTGCTCAATCCTTTTCTGATGAGTATTTATATGCTCGGAATTATCCGTAATTCCGACGCAAAAGTCTTCAACATGGCATTGATTCAGGGCAGTCTGATCAGCTTTATTGTGTTCATCATTTTTGCAAAAACCGGTGAAGCCTTCTTTAATGAAGTCTTGCATGTACGGTTTGAGTCCTTCCAGATTTTTGGCGGTATTATCTTTCTGGTGATTGGTTACCGTTATGTCTTTGAAGGTGCTGATACGATTGGCGTGATGCGTGGAGCGCCCAGTCATCTGGCGGGCACGATTGCCATGCCGTTTATGATCGGTCCGGGTACCATTTCGGCATCTGTGATCACCGGCATACAGCTCAGTTTAATGCAAACCATTCTGGTGATTTTTTCTACGCTGTTTCTGACTTATAGCCTGCTGATCCTGATGAAATATCTGCATGATCATTTACAACATAAATATTCCAACTACATTGACCTGTATGTCGATATTGTCGGTCGTGTTGCTGCGCTTCTGATTGGTACCATTGCCATCGATATGATTGTGACAGGCGTTACCGGAATTTTAGAAACCTGATAAACCTTTTCTATCAATAAATAAAAAGAGCGGTTTTCACCGCTCTTTTTTTGATTTTAAAAATTAAAATTTAAATGACACACCGGCATAAGTAGAAAAACCTTCACCTGGTGAAGATCGCGCTACATCAGCACCTTTATCATTCAGACCAGGAATCACGACCGCAGCATATTTCTCATCCGTGATATTTTTAAAGTTGATCCAGGTTTTCCACGATTGATGTTCTGGTGCATAACCCACGTCAATGCCCCAGATCTGATAGTCATCACTGAATCGGCTATTGGCATAATCATGTGCCATCTTCGATGCATATTCGGTATTCAAACCAATATAGAGGCCATTATTCAAGGCATAACTTAGTTGAGCCTGATACAGATGTTTAGGGATTCCTGGCAACTGGTTCTTGCCAAACAATGGATCATTTTTGTACTGGAAATCGCTAAGGGTATAAGCCTGTTGCAGACGCAGTTCGCCATATTCGGATTCATGCAATGGCGTATCTAGACTTAGCTCCACCCCTTGATGAATCGTTGGCGTGGCATTCGATTCAACAGCAATTGGCTCTGAAGGTCGATTCGATCCATCTTCATAGGTTTTAATCATTTCAGAGGTTAACAGTTCATTTTTCACTTTGGAATAATAATAACTCAGTGCCCAATCTCCAAAGCCTGATTGTCCACGTCCACCCAGTTCAAAGCTATTGGCGGTTTGCGTGTCCAAATAGATTGGCGCGCGCACCCGGCCAGAAGCGACACCACTGTCAAAATAATACGGTGAAGACCAAGCCATCGCCCAAGGATGTGCTGGCTCAATGCTGCGGCTTAAATTGGCAAACCATTGCACAGACTCATTCGGCTGATAGGTCAAACCAAGTCGTGGTGCAAAATTCCATTCATAACGGCTGACTTCAGGACTCGCCACAGGATAAGTTACTTCACTTTCCCGATGGGTATACACCGCTGCCAGTCCCAAATCTAATTTGAACTGATCATTTAATGTAGTTTCCTGATCAAATTGCAGGACATTGTCCGAACCGCGATAAGTATAACGGCGAGTAACTGTATCTGCCGGATACAAAGTTCCATCAATGGTCGTATCACGTCGGATGGTTTCCGTTACTCCACTGTCGGGACGATGAGTCGTGCTGCGCAAGGCGATACGCCCCTGATGCTCCAGACCTAAAAACTGATAAGGCTTTTCATACTGGAAGCGCGCTGTAATATCTTCATAATCGACATTGGTACGATAACGACTTTCACGTAAATCCAGCGGATAATGATGATAAGCCAGACTGCCGGTCAGTTTAGCATCATCCTGTAAATTCCAGGTCGTAGTATTGGCCAGCCAGGTACTGCCCGGCTGAATCCGTTTGGCATCGATAGTTACAAAATCTTTATTAGCTGCTTCAGGATCATTTTTGAGCTGTTCTTGCGTAATTCGCCCTGGAGTTAAATGTTTGCTCTCACGGTAACGGGCATAAAAACGGGTTTTGATATCCGGACTAATTTGATAACCCAAATTAAAAGCCAGACCCTTACCATCGCCTTCAGCATGATCCTGAATTCCGTCAAACTGGGTACCCGTCAGTGCCAGATAATAATCCATCTGATCCAGCTTTCGGCCGGTACTAAACTGATATTTCTGATAACCATGGCTGCCCATTTCATATTTGAGTTCAGAGCCATCCTGATCTGCGCCGGTCTTGGTTCTATAGTTGATTGTTCCACCTAAGGCCAGTCCGCCTTGCTTAAAGCCATTGGCTCCGCGATAAACCCCGACATGATCAATCCACCAGGGTTCTAGCAGTTCATACGCTGTACCGCCCGGCCCGGTAAATGGAATATCGTCAATCAGGACGTGCGTACCGGATGCGTGTGCACCTGAAGTCCGGTTGATTCCTGAGCCACGGATCGATATTTTTGCACCTTCATTCCCTGCAGACTGGGCATAAATTCCTGGCTGTAAACGGAACACATCGGCTGTGGTTGCAAGTCGCTGCTGTTCTAATTGCTGCTCACCAATGAAATTCGTTCCTCCTGAAACCTGAGCCAGCTCTTTCTGATATTGCTGCTGCGGATTGGCATTTTGCTCAGCGCTGATCACAATAGTATTCAGCTGTTGAAGATTGTCCGGTTCTACGGCAGTTTCAGCATAAAGATGACCTGAGACAATCGACAGAATCATGAGGCTCAGCGGGCTTTTCTTGAGAGGAATTTTTGTCATGTGCATGGCGATTTTATACAGTCCTGTATAAGTGATTCCGTTTTATGAGAGGAAATCAGTTTAAAAATTATGCTGTAGCATAGATCAACATTGTTATTTTCCGGAGTTATTTTCTGCCAAAAAATTGACTGATCAGCGTATGTTTTTTCATTTTATTTAATCTTTTTATTAAAAATCAACTTGCAAGATCAAAACCACATCCTCACAAGTTCCAAGAACTTAATTTTTAAGTAACTGATATTTAATAATATGTAATTTAATTCTGCACAGATGTATTTCCACCTGGCAAAATGTGATAAGTAGAAAAATTTATAATCGACCAAACCAGTTCTTTAATTTCGAAAGTTGGCCGAAGTTGTATATTTTCTGATTTAAAGTAGACAAGATTAACCTCATCACCTTATAGAAAAATTGAAATCCTTGAGAGAAAAACAATCAATTTTTAAAAATCCTGACGATGCAGGATTTTTAAAAATAACGGACTAAATATATTTAACTATTCGCAAATTAGCTGTAATAGACCTGTCTTTTTTTGGAAAACCGATCCAGCTGTTTCAAGAAGCCTTCAAAATAATCTTTCTGTTTTTCTTCTGTGCGATAGCCGGCGTATAAAGTTCGACGTAAGCCTTCAGGCGCCACGCAGTCTAAACGGCGTGATGTCACCCAGCCTTTCTGCTCATATTCATTTATCACCCAATCGGGTAATGCACCAATCCCGCGACCACTTGCCACCAGCTGAATCAGCATTTGGGTCAAGTCGGTGGTACGAATGGCTTTTGGTAGAATATTAGCTGGAATAAACAAACGCGACATAATGTCCAAACGGTGTTTATCCACCGGATAAGTCACCAGCGTTTCTTCAGCAAGTTCCTGAACAGTAATCTCTTTCGCACGTACCAGCGGATGGGTATTGGATAAAACCAAGCGTGATTCGTATTCGAAAATCGGAAAATATTCAATGCCTTTGAGCGCAATCGGATCAGCCGTAATCAGCAGATCAAACTCTCCGGTTTGTAATAATTCATGCGGATTCGATTCAAAACCTGAAGCAAAGTCTAAGTCTACATCCGGATATTGCATCCGGTATTGATTAAGTAGCGGCATCAACCAGTCAAAACAGCTATGACATTCAGAGGAGAAAACAATTCGTCCGGTCTGACCATGCACAATACGGCTGATATCACTCTGTGCAATTTGAACTTGCGGTAATATTTCATCTGCCAGTTTTAGCAACCGCTCCCCAACATTTGAAAAGCTCACAGGGCGACTACGCCGATTGACCACTTCGACGCCAAACCATTGGTCGAGTTCACGTAGCTGATGTGACAAGGCTGATGGGGTTAAACATAAATCACTTGCTGCTGCAACCAGAGAACCATGCTCCCGCAGAGCAGTTAAAGTTCTTAAATGGCGAAGTTCTATCATGAAATATACCGGAAATTTAAAAGACGGATGACACTTAATCTGTCTTAAGCATAACCCATTTTTCTTATTTTATTTAGTTTTTCTCATTTCAAAACCAGAATAATGAGATATATTCAACTATTAGGTTTATAGGTTTAAATTACTATTCCCTTAATTTCATTAATTTAATTTTCTTGGTTAACTTAACCATCATTAAAATAACCCATAAAATATTGATTAAACTTACAGCAGCAACAAGATAGAAAACTAACTCAGGCATAAA
Organism: Acinetobacter lwoffii; assembly: GCA_002332985.1. Taxonomy (GTDB): domain Bacteria; phylum Pseudomonadota; class Gammaproteobacteria; order Pseudomonadales; family Moraxellaceae; genus Acinetobacter; species Acinetobacter lwoffii_N. The sequence goes on from DDAT01000031.1 coordinate 14,476, forward strand.
AGTCACAGAATAATTTTGCTGCACTCATACAATAAAAATTAGAAAGTATTTTAGAGGATGAAAGACTATGTCGAATCCAATCGATCGAAATGATGAAGAACTCACTGAAGAACAACTTGATCCTCAAGAAAAGCAGGATCGTGAGATCCAGCGAGGTCAATTAGGCCTTCATGATCCACAGAGACAACGTGATCAGCTGCGTCAGGAAAGACAGGATGAGGAACAAATTCAGTAATTTTCCCTGAGATGCAAAATAAAAAACTCCCCATTCTTAAAATAGATGGGGAGTTTTTTTTCAGTATTAAAAAGTTAGGGACTAGTTTTTCGCATCACCACATCTTATACATCTGATCTAAACTGAACAGCTCACCTTCTTGGATGAGTGCTATTTTACTATTTCGTTTCTGTAGAGGCTTTTGCTTGTAGGGACTGCGCTTGTATTTCTGCCGTTTTTTTCTTGGCCTGAATTTGTGCCGCTATTTCCTGATTTTTCTCAGCAAAACGCAAGCCACCATCTCCGGCGAGACTGGTTTGGCTCATCACCATGCTGCTGCTCAAGATTAAAATCAGCTTAAAAAATTGAATTTTCATGTCTCATCTGCCTTTTTATTCTAATGGTATTAAAAATAAGCAATTATTATTCCAATGTTTTTATGCTTACTTAGATTTTAACTGCACTTTCTATTTTATAGGGATAATCTTCGAAAACACAGAGTCAATCATCGTAAAAATAGAAAAATCTGCAATAAGAATAAATAGATATTTTAACTACATCTCAGCTCAAATCAAATCTGATTTTTTACTTCAGTCAAAAAAAATCGTTCAACAGCTTATTTGGATTATTTTCATTGGCTAAAATATAGTGCAAACACCCAGAGCAATAACAAAAAAAGAATCGCTGTGCAGGATTTCCAGAAAGTGACTGGATGCTTTTCAAGCATAGGGCGTGAAACTGATTTTTTAAATTTGATATCTGGGTGTTTCAGATCATATATAAAGGCTGAAAGTGCTTCATAGCGCTGCTCCGGGCGAATGGAAAGCGCTTTTTTAAAGATTGCGTCCAAGCCATGTGGCAGATCCGGTCGATACTCATAGAGAGGATGATATCGAACCTGCTTTAAGGCCTTTTCGGTCTTGCAGCGCGCGAGGTCCGTCCCATAAGGCAACTGTCGGGTTAATAAATAATAACTCATCACCGCCAGCGAGAACTGATCTGATTTTACTGAGGGTGAGCGTCCAATAAAATACTCAGGTGCCATAAAGGCCAAGGTTCCCAAAGGAACATCTGCGTGTTTGGGATTCAGTTCAACCAGACCTCTGACCGCAGTCGATCCATAATCAATCAGTTTCACTTTCAAGGTATCGGCTGGTTCGAGCAGCATGACATTTTCTGGTCGTACATCCTGGTGCAGCATTTCAAGACGGTGCATGGCATTCAGTGCCTTGGCCACCTGCTCAATGATCGGAAGCAACTGCTGTAAAGTTAAAGCAGTTTTATGACGGTGCAGCCATCGGTTTAGGCTTTCCCCTTGTAAATATTCATAACTTTGAAATAAAAACTTCTTGCTGCCCTTATGCGGATAACATTGCAGCAGATTTTCATGTTTTAAGCGTTTCGATACCCAGTCTTCCAGCTGAAATTGTTCCATCGCTTGCAGGTCATCCTGCACATCGACAGACAAGGTTTTAATGACCAGCTGATTTTGTGTTGCTTCATCATGCGCCAAATAGAGGCTGCTGCGATGATTTTGGTGCAGGATTTTATCAATTCGATAACCTTCAAACAGGTCGCCATGACTCAGCTGTTGCGGAAATAAAACATGGCTCTTGATATGAAAGGATTCCTCATCAGGCAACTGTTCCACTTTAATGATTTGAATGGTGAGATTATCATCACTACCCCGCTTTAAGGCCAGTTCGACTATAGACTTGGCAATGATATCCAGATGTTGTTGCTGTTGCAGCATCTCCAATATGAGCTGCATATCAATAAACTCATAGACACCATCCGTCATCAAGATAAAGAAATCATCTTCACATAATTCAAATTGCTGGTAATCAACATCAATTCGATGATCGACTCCCAGCGCACGGCTTAAATAATGTTCGGTTGATGACAGGCACACCCGGTGATCAAGCGTCAGCTGCTCAATGCTCTGGCCTTGAATACGATAAATCCGGCTATCACCCGCATGAAAGACATGTGCCCTGTTTTGTTTCAAAATCAGTGCACTAAAGGTGCAGACATATCCCTGATCTTTATCAAAACGGCCGCGACTTTGCTGGGTTTGCGCATAGAGCCATGAATTGGTCGCACGAATGACCCTTGCACCCGAAGTCTGCGTGCTCCAAGCATCCGAAGTTGAGTAATAATCTGATAAAAAACTGCTGACTGCAGTTTCCGCTGCAATATGACTGACATTGCTGCTACTGATCCCGTCTGCAATTGCACAGGCAATGCCCTTGCTGCTCAGTGCATGACCTTCAGGAACATAGACCCCATGAAAATCCTGGTTCTGTGCTTTAATTCCGGCAGAAGAATATTGCCCAATACTGATCTTTAATTTTTTATTCATTTTCAATACTCAAAAAAGGGATCGAATTGATCCCTTTCATTTCAAGGCATAAATCATCATGCTCAGATTAGAATTCTTTTTTATCGCCAGTACGTACATGCGTGGTATAGAGCGCCAGACCTGTCAGTGCCAGACCACCCACTAAATTACCCAGTGCCACCGGTAATTCATTCCACAAGAAATAGTCGGTAATCGAGAAGTCACCACCCATCATCATGGCAAATGGAAACAGGAACATGTTGACGACTGAATGTTCAAAGCCCATGGCGAAAAACAGCATGATTGGCATCCACATCGCGATGAATTTGCCACTGACCGTGGTCGACATCATGGCACCAATGACACCCAGAGACACCATCCAGTTACACAGCATCCCGCGAATGAAGATTGTCATCCAGCCAGCAAAGCCATATTCGGCATATCCTAGAGTACGGTCTTCACCAATATGGGCAATTTTCACCCCGACTGCATTCGGTTCAGCTGCGAAACCCATGGTATAAACTGCGGCCATCAACACTGCCACAGTTAAACATCCGGCAAAGTTGCCTAAAAAAACCAGTCCCCAGTTCTTTAAAATACGTGCCCAAGTGACCCCTGGACGTTTATCTAGCCAGGCTAAAGGCGTCAAGACAAATACCCCGGTCAGCAGGTCATAACCCAACAGATATAACATGCAGAAACCGACTGGAAATAGCAGCGCACCAATGAGAGGCACCCCGGTTTGCACGGCAATCGTCACGGCAAATACTGCTGCCAGTGCCAGAATTGCACCTGCCATAAATGCACGAATTAAAACATCACGCGTAGCCATATGAAGTTTTGCTTCACCGGCATCGACTACTTTTTTTGCAAACTCTGCAGGAGCAAGATAAGCCATATTTTATCCCCTTTATATAAATTACTCGCCTGTTTGCAAATAAAAGACGCCTAAGGTCTATTTCAACCCTAGGCGTCTTTGCCTTGCATTATTTAAACAGTTCAATTGTTTCATGGCGCCGTTGCCATATTTAATCATAATAAAAGCAAATAACATGCCATGTATTTAATGTAATTTTTGAAACCTCAATTTATTATTATAAAATTTAAATTTAATAATTATATTGGCACAATCCCTGCATTAGCTCTTATGGATATTTTTTTAAATAGCGTTATCGGAGATAAGTTATGATTAGCCATCGTCAACAAGTGACGGACATGATTATTTCAGCGAAAGTTTTAAAGTCTATAAAATGGTCAAAGGTTGCTGAAACTCTAGGTCTCTCTAAAGAATGGGTGACTGCTGCATGTTTAGGTCAGATGGCTTTTAATAAAGAACAGGCAGAAAAAATTGGTGAAATATTTGAATTGACAGATGAAGCAGTTGCCTGGCTGCAAATCGTTCCCTACAAAGGCTCTCTACCAACCAGCGTACCGACAGATCCGCTGATTTATCGCTGGTATGAAGTGGTGAATGTCTATGGCATGACCATTAAAGAACTGATTCATGAAGAATTTGGTGATGGAATTATGAGTGCCATTGATTTCAGCATGGATATTCAACGCGAGAATAATCCAAATGGTGATCGGGTCAATGTGGTCTTATCCGGTAAATTCTTACCTTATAAAACTTATTAATTTTTTCTTTTCCCTAAAAAGCCATCGAATTGATGGCTTTTTATTTTTATAACCCCATCGCTTATTTACACTTTGCATTAAAATAATTATGCTTATTCAATTATCTTAATTCATCTAAAATCAAAAATTATATTTTAATCTATAATTTATTATTTTTATAACAAACCTATTCTTTATTTTTCCCTATAAAAAATTTCATAAAAATATATTGAATAACATTTAATCAATCGAATTGACATTTTCCATAAATCAAAAAATTATCATTATCTTTATCATCAAACAGATATTAAAATCTCTTCTCGTTCTGGATTAATAAGCACTGTTTCATCGTAATTAAAAATGATTAGTTAAAGCACTCTAATTTTAATAATTTTGATTTGAGCTATTGAATGCAAAAAGAAGGATCTTCCGATCCTTCTTATATTCAAAATCGTGTTCAGTCCTATTGCTGAGCCTCAGCCATATGACGTTCATTCACAGCCTGCTCATATAAACGCTGTTCTTTTTCTTTATGTTCGACCGAGAAGCGAATCATCAACACACAACTGGCGGCAATCACGACCAGGCCACCGAGTACCATCAAAGTGGTTTGAATATCCAGCATGCCTTTTAACAGGAAACCTGCAGCTACCGCGCCGACATTGCCACCTGCTCCAATAATACCGGCCACACCACCCAAGGCATCACGGTCGATAAAAGGCACTAGTGCATAGGTAGCCCCACATGCCATATGAGTAAACAAGGCAAAGATGGTCATTGCCATGATCGCCAAGGTTGCGCTGTTCATTTGCGAGAATAGAATCAGGAACAGACCTTCCAGCATGATCAAGGCAAACAGGACTTTGGTTCGACCATCCAGACCTTTTTTAATGGCGACTTTATCCGACACAATGCCACCCAAAGCGCGGGCAAACAGCGCCAGTAGACCAAAAATTCCGGCAGCCATGCCTGCTTCTTTTAGGCCAAACTGGAAATTGTCGACAAAGTACAAGGCAATAATGTTATGGATGAAAATTTCAATGCCAAAACAGGCTGCATACGCACCAAACAGAATCCACACACGGTAGTTACGTGCTGCATGCATTAAGATCGCAAGACCACCTTTTTTGTCGCTACCGACTGAAACGCCTTGCGCACGGAGTTCTTTAAAATTGCCTTGAGGACAGTCTTGAGTGAATTTCCAGTACAGTACACCGACAATGATCATCAGAATACCCGGAACCAGAAGTGCAATTCTCCATCCCATTGCCTGCTCGACACCGAACATGACCAAAGCAGCCAGCATTAAAGGCATCAGGGCTTGGGTCGCACCGCCACCGGCATTACCCCAGCCTGCTGTAGTCGCATTTGCCGTTCCCACCACATTCGGCGCAAACATGATGCTGGTATGATATTGGGTAATGACAAAACTAGCACCGATGGCACCAATCAATAAACGGAAAAACAAGAAGGATTCATAACTGTTAGCCGATGCCACACCAAACACCGGAATACTGCCAATAATTAGTAAGGCAGTATAGGTTTTACGTGGACCGTATTTATCACACAATGGCCCCACGATCAGACGCACCAGAATGGTAATGGCGACTGCGGCAATATTGATATTGGCGATCTGCTCTTTTGTCAGGCTGAATTCACCGGCAATGACAGGCATTAAGGGTGCACAGGCAAACCATGCAAAGAAACAGACAAAAAAAGCGAGCCAACTCATATGGAAGGCCCGCATCGCTGAAGTACTGAAGTTAAATAGACTTATTTTTGTTGCTTTATTGAGACTTGTATTTGAAGACATAGCCATTTCCTTACCAGAACTGAACATATTTAAGTCACTGTGATGCACCAGGCATGTCAGTAACGATCAGAACGGACGTCATTGGCCGTCATACAAATGTAGAGTCTTCTTTGACTTTAATCAGATATATGCATAGGTCATGCCAGATTATTTTTAAAATAAAATAAGATATTGTTTTACATAAAATAATTTATATTCAGAATTTTAACTTAGATGTTTCTTTTTTAAAAATAGAGAGAAAGATAGATATCTTCTGAAGCATTATGAGCAAAACAGCGATAGGATGACCTGCCCGGAGTCATTGCTGGTTTAAATCGGTGCAGGGCTGGATCAAATAATTTTTCCCTTTTCAAAATGCAGCAGTTGTGCCTGTAAATACGCCACTTCATCTACATGATGAGTCACATAAATCATGGGTAAATCTGTTTGATGAATCACAATTTTCAGAAAAGGTAAAATCTGGTTTTTCAGCTTTTGATCCAGTCCATTTAAAGGTTCATCCAAAAGTAATAGATCGGGGGAAGATAAAAGTGCACGTCCGATAGAAACGCGCTGTGCCTGTCCACCAGAAAGCTGATGCGCCCGATGCCGAAGCAGTAGCTTTAATTCAAGTAGTTCCACAATGTCCTCAAAAATAAATTTTTGCTGACCTTTATTTTTTATGTTTAGCTGTTCTGCATATTTTAAATTCTGCATGACATTCAGATGCGGAAACAGTAAGGCTTGCTGAAAAATTAGGGCAATTTTTCTTTGATGAACCGGAATATTTAGTTTCTGCTGATGATCAAATAGTATTTTTTGCTGGAAATGAATAAAGCCTTGTGAAGGTCTTAATAGCCCTGCAATATTTTTTAAAAAGGTGCTTTTTCCACTTCCTGATGCTCCGACGATACCAATCAACTGTGTCTGCATATCCAGACTGGCCTGTAGCTGGAAATTTGCGTAATTAAACTGAAAATCACACTTCAGCATCTTAGCCCTCCAATTTACGTTGATACTTCTGCATGATCCAGTAATTTGCAATCAAGGCTGAAAAAGCCAGAATCAGAGATAAAATGACCAAACGCATAGCCATACTTTCTCCATCAGGCTGTTGTAACAGGCTATAAATGGCGATAGGAATCGTGCGGGTTTCCTCGGGAATATTACCGACAAAGGTAATGGTGGCACCAAATTCTCCCAGACTGCGGCTGAAACATAAAATGCTGCCGATTAAAATTCCAGGCAAAGCCAGAGGCAGGCTAATGCTACAGAACACCCGCCATGGTGCAGCGCCCAGAGATCCTGCCACCTGTTCTAACTGCCGGTTGATCATTTGAAAAGACAAGCGAATGGGTTGAACCATTAAAGGAAATGCCACAATCATTGCTGCCAGTACCGCACCTTTCCAGTTAAATATCAGCTGAATTCCCCATTTATGTAGATATTGCCCCAGCATACCCTGATGACCAAATAGCAGGAGCAGAAGATAGCCCAGTACTACCGGCGGTAGCACCATAGGCATCTGCAATATTGCCTCTACGAGAAATTTGGCCCTGAATTCATAACGCGCCAGTAACCATGCTACGGCGATAGCAAATGGCAGACACACCGCTGTGGCAAAGCCCGCTACTTTGGCTGAAAGCGCTAAGGCACTCAGTTCTTCTGGTGTAAGCATGAGCAGTTAGCCTACCTTAAGCTTAAAACCATATTTCTGGAAAATCTGCCTGGCCCTTGGACTCGTCTGGATAAATTTAGAAAATTGGACTGCTGCCTGATTTTTCTGGCCCTGCCGGGTTAAAGCAATCGGATACACAATCGGACGATGTGTTCTGGCTGGAAACACCCCCGAAATTTTAACTTTTTTACTCATCAAGGCATCAGTTCTATACACAATACCGACCTGACATTCGCCACGTTCTACAAATGCGAGAGTTGAACGGACGCTATCCGTACCGACAATTCTGCCTCGAAGCGGTTTCAACCAGCCCAGCCCGGTTAAGCTTTGTTTGGCATATTTTCCAGCAGGCACCGATTCCATTTGTCCGGTACATAAATAACCCTGAAAGGCTTTAGCAAAATTAAAGTCAGCTGACATTTTAAAATGATTTTTTTGCTGAATAGAACTAATCAATACGAGTTCATTCAAAAGCATAGGTCGAATCTGACCGATCTGAATTTTTTGTTTCTTGATCAGATCATTCATCCAGTCTAGGTCTGCAGAGAAAAATAGATCACTGCTCGCTCCCGCCGCAATTTGTTTCGCCAATACCGAAGACGCAGCAAAAACCGGAACGATCTGGATGTCCCGATGCTGTTGCTCATATAGTCTGGAAATATCAGTAATCGCATTGGTCAGGCTGGCTGCGGCATATATTTTAACTGTTTCGGCATACAGCATGGGGCTAGTCAACAGCACGCCAGTGAGTAGAACTTTGAATAAATCCATCTTTCTCATTCTATGTGATTCGAATATTGAGAATTGCGACAGGCATTTCAAATCAGTAAACCTTGTACCACATGCCCGGCTTGGATTTCTGTTGCTGCCGGAATACGTACCAGACAATTGGCCTGCATCAGATTACTCAACATATGCGACTGCTGTTTCGCCAGGCTTTTGAGCTTTAAAGTACCCTGATCAAATTCTGCAGCCATTCTTAAAAAACGTTCACGTGCATCCGCTTTCAAATCATGTGTCATTACCGCACTAAGCCATGCAGGTGACTGCTTTTGCCCTTGTAAGGCATTCAGTAAAGTTGCCGTATAGATTTGCATCCCGACATACACAGCAGCCGGATTTCCCGGCAAACCCAAGAGATAACAGTAACCTTGATCATCTCGACGATACTTGGCAAATAACATCGGTTTTCCGGGCTTCTGCTTCACTTTCCAGAAAATCTGCTCAAAACCCTGCTCCAGGGCAACAGGACGAATGAAATCATAATCACCCACCGAAACCCCGCCTGTGGTCAATATGAAGTCGTATTGGTTTTTAAGACGATGTATTAACGTTTGCAGCTCATACTCATTATCTGAAACATGCAGAATATCTACGTTTTGACCCTGTGATTGAAACCAGGCCTGAATCAGTGGAGCATTGGCGTCAAAGATTTTTCCGGAATTCAGGTCTTCAATGCTGGAAGCGACTTCATCTCCAGTAATCACAACAGCAATTTTAGGATAACGATAGACTGAAACCTGCTTTACGCCTGCCATGCTCAAAGCTGCAATTGCACCTACATGCAGTTTTTGACCTGCATCTGCCAGACGCTGCCCTTGTGCGATTTCCTCGCCTGCATCACGTATATCCATATGAGGCTTTAGGTCTGTTGTAATAATGATTTGATTGGCATGGCATTTGACAATTTCCTGACGGGCGACCGTTGTAGTTCCTGCTGGAATCCTGGCACCGGTAAAAATCCGGACCGCCTGACCTGGCCGCAGTTCAATTTCAGTACTTTGCCCTGCCCGAATCTCTCCAATGAGTTCAAAAGTGCTGTGAGCACTAACATTTTCTGGACTGCAAAGCGCATAGCCATCTACAGCACTTTGTGAAAACAGCGGCAATGGTATGGCCGAATCAATCGCCTCTGCCAGATAGCGATTCAGAGCCCGAGCAAGCGGCAGGCTTTCAGCTACCAAGATATGCGTCTGCTCAAGTAACATCTGCAGTGCCTGATCAACAGAAATCAGTCCCGGTTCAGCACCGCAGGCTGAATGTGATAGTGCCTGATTCATTGATAGCCCCCCGCATGTGGGATATTTTTTTGCACATCAAACAAGTGCACCAAAGCCGGAAGTACCGCGATCAGAGATTCTTTCGCACCCTGACGACTTCCCGGTAGGGTCATCACCAGACTGTTCTCAATATAGCCAGCCACGCCACGACTTAATGCTGCATAAGGGGTACGTTTTTGCCCAAAACTACGTGAAGCTTCCATTAAACCGGGAATTTCCCGTTGCAGCAAAGGTTGTAGGGTTTCGACGGTCAGGTCTTTAGGACCTAAGCCAGTACCGCCCACAGTTAGAATCAGCGGATACTGATTTTTCTGCTGTTCAATCAGGGTCAAGAGCTGTTCTGGGCTATCGGGAATAACCTGATAACTAATAGAATCAAAATTGGCTTCTTTTAAAATTTCCATTACGTTTTGTCCGGCAGTGTCCGGCTTTTTGCCTGCTGCAACCGTATCGGACAGCACAATAACCGAAGCGGACAGACTCTCTTTAAGTACGCGGGTAAAATGTGATTTTCCGCCTTTTTTCTGCTGCAACCTGCATTGATCCAGCGACAAATCTTCCGGTTCACAATGCGGCTTCAGCATGTCATACAAGGTCAGACCTGCCAGACTGACCGCTGTCAAAGCTTCCATTTCCACACCAGTGGGTCCAATGGTTTCAACGGTAGCAATAATTTCGACATGTGCATCACACAGTTCATATTCCACATCGGCACGATAAATCGGCAATGGATGGCATAAGGGAATCAGCTCATCGGTCCGTTTGGCACCTAGAATGCCGGCAATGCGTGCTGTTTTCAGGGCATCCCCTTTTTCAGTATTGCCATTACGTAGCAGCTCAATGCAATGTGGCGGTGCATGCAGGATTCCAGTGGCAATTGCTGTACGGTAACTTTCTGCTTTCATCCCTACATTTTTCATGATTCATCCCAGGCTAATTTTTAAAATCTGTTTTAAAGTGATTCATCTTATGCATCCTCATTGGACGCATTTAATTAGATGGTGATTGGCAAGCGTGTTCTGCTACATGGTGATGGTGACAATGCGCTTCTTCTGCATGATGAGAGTGATTAGTTTCAGGTCCATGATCTTTTCGAATACAACAGCCTTCCACATACTGGCTGCTACCATCCAGATAAAACTCTTCTTTCCAGACCGGAACTTCATGCTTCACCCGTTCCACAGCTTCCTCACAAGCCGCAAAGGCCTCACGACGATGGGCCGCATAAGCCATAGCAATGATGGCTGTTTCTCCAATCCCCAACTCACCAATCCGATGCACCACCCGCACATAAGACACCTGGTATTTGGTCTGAATCTGCTGTTCAATTTCACGAATCATTTTTTCAGCCACAGGCGCATAGGCGGTATATTTCAGGGCACGCACAGCTTTACCCTGATGATGGTTACGTACTGTTCCGACAAAGATGCCGATTCCACCACATTCCGGAAAATGCTGAATACCATCAAAATCCTCCAGCTTAAAAGCAGTCTGCTGGATTCGGGCAAATTGTTTTAATGGTTTGAGTTGCATCTCAGCCTCCTGCTACCGGCGATAACAGCACCAGCGTACTGTCACGATTTAAAACATTCTGTCTGGAAATAATGTCTTCACCGATTGCACAGGCACAACGTTCCAGCATGGGCTGTATATCGGGATAGAGGGATAGCAACTGGTTCAGGACTTCAGAAACATGAATTTCAGACTCGCATTGCAAATTTAAATCTGCGGGAATTTGTCGTTCAATCGCACCGAAGGCTTCTATTTTGATATGAATTAATTTTTGCTGAGTGAGTGACATATTTACCCTCCAATGCTGTGCATGCTGATTTTTCGGATCGGCTTTTGTGTTGGTGATTGCTGGATCGCATGGAAGCCGGCCTCTTTATGCCAGATATAAGCGTGGAGCTTGTGCTGAAATGTCTGTGTGGCGAAATGATCCAGCGCCAGTTGTTCGATATCTGCCTTAAGGTTCAGGCCTTGTCTGGCAAATAAACAGTTATAAAATTCACCTTGGGCATTGAGGCGCAGACGGTCACAATCACTGCAAAATGAATGGGTAATGGTGGAAATAATCCCCAAAGGCTGCCCATTGACCAAATAGCCACGGGCTGGATTGGCGCCTTGTCCTTGAGATACCTGGACATCAAATTCAGTTTTCAGTTGATCCAGGATATCCTGCTCACTGATGACATCAGACGGATTCCATTTCTGATCGCCATCGAGGGGCATAAACTCAATAAAACGCAGTTCTATAGCCTGATGCTGTGCCCATTTCACCAAAGGAATAATCTGATTGTCATTGATGCCTTTGATGAGCACACTATTGATCTTGACGGTCAAACCTGCCTGCTGTGCGGCAGAAATACCTTGAAGTACAGGCTGTAACTGTTTTTGGGTCAGTTGCTGAAACTGCTTTGGATCAAGACTGTCTAGACTGATATTCAGATCGTCCAGTCCTGCCTGTTTAAGCGCTTGAGCATAATCTTTTAAATAATGGCCATTACTGGTCATGGAAATACGTTTCAGGCCAAAGGCTTTCAATGTCTGTAAGCGGGCAATAAAATGAACGATGCCTTGACGCATCAACGGTTCGCCACCCGTCACCCGGATCTGCTCAATCCCGTGTCGCACCATAAACTCGCAAAAAGCATACAGGGCTTCAAAACTGAGCAAATCTTTTTTATTCATCCATTCCGGATGTTCAGGCATGCAATAGCTGCATTTGAAATTACAACGGTCAGTCACCGAGATCCGCAACTTACGTTTCTGGCGTCCAAACTGATCCTGAAAGATACTGCGAGGTGCTAAAGCTGTCATGCTGTTCATTGCTGCGGTCCATGATGAGATCTGCACGGTTATTTAATAGTCTTGATTTACTGCCCTATTTCTTCACAATGAATAAGCAATAAGTGTTCCAACTTTGCACAAATTTATTTTTAAATAATATTAATGGATAATATTTGTTCTTTTTTAGTCCGAAATTTTGTTCGAAAAATAAAAAAAGCAATATTTTGGTGAGCCAGAATATGATGATTCGGCTTTTAGCATTTTAAATGCTAAAGAAAGTTAAGCTGTTGATGCTGCTGTAGCTCGTCAAATGAATTAATACTGTGGAAAAACAGGGCACGATTTTTAAAACTTGCCCGCTGCATATGCATGTCAGCAAAACAGAGTTTTAAACTGTGCTGATCATTTTCAAGGTGTTGGATAAGCGTGGGGAAGCTGCTGCGTTTCATCAGACAGAATGGAAACAATGCCTTTTCATTGATTTCAACTACCGCCACTTCAGATAAAGGATGTCGTTGCAAGGCCTGATGTAAACGTGAAATGACCTTTTTGGGGATATAGGTCACGTCACAAGGCACGAACAGCACATAATCAGATTGTACATATGACCAGGCACTCTTCATGCCCATCAATGGCCCCTGAAAACCCGGTTCATCGTCCTGATAAAAGTCGATCGAAGGAATCATCCGTTTATAAATGGAATGATCCCGATGGCTATTGACCCAAACTTTGCTTGCCCGGGACTTCAACTGCTGATGGATTTTAATCAGCTGGATTTCATCATCAAATTTGTGCAGCAATTTATTGATGCCATTCATGCGCCGCGCTAAACCGCCGGCCAGGATCACCACATCGGTTTCCGGATAAGACACCGTCTTCATCACTCTTCTTTTCATTCTATGTACTCCGTCTGGCAGGCTTTAATCAGGCCTCTAATTTCTGGCAAACATGAACCACAATTTCCTCCGGCTTTTAGACATGCAGTCACCTGTTTTTCATGCGTGATATTTTTATCTTTAATGGTTTGAATAATTCGGTTCTTGCCGACCTTAAAACAGCTACAGACTAATGGCCCTTCACTATTTCCCATCGACATGGCCTGACCTGCCAGCAATGCTTTACGATGTAATGCACTCAGACGTTCACGTCTAAACAGGCCTGCCACCCAGTCACGATCTGGCAATAATGCCGCCGGTGCGATATAAAAACTGGCAATTAACTGGCCATCCTGAAGCACCACACTATGACTGATATGCGCCGTTTGATCTTCGAGATTCAGCCATTCAAAGCTTTCATCATCAAAGGCTAACAGGCTCTTGATCTGCCCGGTGATGTCAGAAAACCTGCGCCGGTCTGCCAGTTCATACCGGATGGCCTGAGTGGTTTGAATTTTGCTCCACCACACCGTATTTTCAATTATGGTCTGGATCTGCTGCTCAAAGCCTTCCCGCACATACAGCACGCCCTGCCACTGGGTATAAAATGGCTGGATCATCACTGGAGTATGCTTAAATTCTGGTTCGCCAGAAATCGGGTCAACTACCGGATTCACCACTTTGCCAATCCGCGCATCGGACGCAAACTGGTCGTTCCAATGAATCGGTGCAAAAATCTGGCCACGTCGCATATTTTGTGAAAATTGCACACGGAGTACACAACTTCCCCAAGCGGATTTCACCTCGACCAGCTCGGCATCTTTCAAGCCATATTTCAGCGCATCGTGCGGATGCAACTCACAATAAGGCTCAGTACGATGCTGGGATAAACTGGCAGATAATCCGGTACGACTCATGGTGTGCCATTGATCGCGAATCCGTCCGGTATTCAGGATCAGCGGATATTCAGCAGAAATAGCATGTATGGGATTGGCGGCAACTGTCGGCACTAATCTGGCCTTGCCATCTGCATAACTAAACTGGCCTTGGCTAAATAGTTGACCAACCTGATGAACTTCTTGCTTATCCCAAACCGGCCACTGGATCGGTGCCAGATTATGATATTCTGCAAAACTGAGATGAGTTAAACCTTGCAGGTTGAAATAGCGGAAATTTGGCGTATCTGCGCGTTGCGAAAGTGAACCATTCTGATAGGCAGATAAACGGGCATGTTCCAGAAAAATGTCATGGCTATTGTTAAAGTCAAAACCGCGAAAACCTAAGACCTGAGCCACCCGGGAAATGGCCCACCAGTCTGCTTCGGCTTCACCCGGAGCCGGCAAAAAGGCCTTTTGCCGTGAAATACGGCGCTCCGAATTGGTGACTGTGCCATCTTTTTCGCCCCAACCTAGAGCCGGTAACAGTACATCGGCATATTGCGTGGTATCGGTGTCGAGACAAATATCGGAAACCACCACAAATTCACACTTCTCCAGAGCGCGTTTAACCTGATCTGCATCGGGCAAACTCACGATCGGATTGGTGGCCATAATCCAGATGGCCTTGATTTTTCCGCTTTCCACCGCTTGAAATAAATCTACCGCTTTTAATCCGGGCTGCCGCGCGATGACCGGGCTTTGCCAGAAATCCTGCACCAGTTGCTGATGCTGCGGGTTATCCAAATCCAGATGGCTGGCCAGCATATTGGCCAGCCCACCGACTTCCCGTCCACCCATCGCATTCGGTTGACCGGTCATGGAAAAAGGTGCCGAACCGGGTTTGCCTATTTTTCCTGTCAATAAATGACAGTTAATAATGCTATTGGCCTTGTCTACGCCTTGAGAGGATTGGTTTACCCCCATGGAAAACAGGCTCATGATTTTTTCGGTCTGGGCAAATTTCTGAAAAAATAAGGTTAATTTTTCAATAGTAATCCCAGTTCGTTGAGCCACGCTTTCAAGTGATGACTCTGTCGAGCTACTGGCAAGCGCCTGCTCCAGACCTTGAGTATGGTGTGTAACAAAATCCAGATCGGCATGACCATTTTGCTGAAGATATTGCAACAAGCCATTAAACAGCGCGACATCCTGACCGGGTAAAATGGGTAAGTGTAAGTCTGCCGCTTCACAGGTTGCGGTAAAGCGTGGATCAATCACTACCACGAATAAATCCCGCTCTTCTTTGGCTTTCATAATGCGCTGATAAAGCACCGGATGGCACCAGGCGGTATTGGATCCGACCAGAACCACCATTTCTGTCTGCTCAAAATCTGTATAGCTGGCCGGTACCAGATCTTCGCCAAAAGCCCGTTTATGCGCTGCCACAGCAGATGACATGCACAGTCTTGAATTGGTATCAATATTGGCAGTACCGAGATAGCCTTTTACAAACTTGTTCACCACATAATAGTCTTCAGTTAAAAGCTGGCCAGAGACATAAAAGGCGATGCTGTCGCGCCCATACTGATCAATACATTGCTGAAATTTATTGGCAATACTTGAAATGGCATGATCCCAAGTGCTTATTTGCCGCTGTTCTTTTCGACCAGTCATCGGATGCACAAGTCGGGTTTTTAGACTAAGTGTATCGGCGAGATGACTGCCTTTAATACACAACTTGCCCAAGTTCGCAGGATGCTGAGCATCACCGGAAACAGTTACTTTTTCCCCGCCCGGCGTTTGAGTCACATGCGCCATGACACCGCAGCCCACGCCACAATAGGGACAGGTGGTTGCAGTACTGGTCATTGTTAATTCAGTAGAGCATTGCTGTTCCACGACGGGGATAGTATTCATGGAGGCTCCTTTATCATCCAAATACACTGGTCTGGCCAAATCTCTGATATCTAGCTTTTACAGGTTTGATTTAAATCTTTTCTATGTCTCAAAAGCTTTCATCCTCTCCAACCCTTCTTTTTTCAAAGAGGGGTTGGAGGCGATTTATCCGATCATCCTGCTTTTTTTAATGCAAAATCCCGACCAAAAAGCAGCTTGCTGCGAATATTGCTAATTGGCGTCTGATCTGCGATCAGTTCTGCATACCAGGTACCATCTTCGGTATCGCCAAATAGCACAGCACCAATGACTTTGTCTTGCTGGATGATGATGCGTTTATAGATCTGACGTTTTTCATCATTCAGCACGATATCTTCAAAATCATCCTGAGGTTCAAAATTTCCGGCCGAAAAGACATCACATCCGCTAACCTTGAGTTGGGTCGGAACAGTCGGTGCCTTAAAGGTCAGTCGGCCATGTTCAGCCAAATGCGTCGCACAGATAAAGGCCTGTCCCCATAATGGCTCAACCAGTCCAAAGGTTTGGCCACGATGCTCAATACATTCACCTACCGCATAAATACTCGGGTCATAGGTCTGCATAGTGTCATTCACCAGTACTCCGCGATTGCAGCGTAAGCCAGCCTGTTCAGCCAGGGTTTTATTGGGTCGAATCCCGACAGCAAAGACCACCAAATCGGCATCCAGCATTGTCCCGTCTTTTAGCCGCAGTTGAGTCACGTGACCATCCATACCGAGCAGCTCTTCGGTGTTGGCTTCGGTGATGATCCGGATACCTTTATCTTCAATTGATTTTTTCAGCATTTGACTGGCTTTCATATCCAGCTGACGATCCATAATACGGTCCATCAGGTGCAGCACAGTCACATTCATCCCCTGCTGCTTCAGTCCATAAGCTGCTTCTAGACCCAGCAACCCACCTCCAATCACGACGGCGTTTTGCCTGGTTTTGCAGTAATCCAGCATGCGGTTAACATCCTGAATATCCCGGAAGCTAATTACGCCTTCAAGTTCAGCACCCGGAATTGGCGGTACGAAAGGTTTGGAACCGGTCGCGAGGATCAGACGATCATAAGCAACTATCTCACCTTTTTCGGTATGAACCTGCTTACGTGAACGGTCGATAGCGATAGCAGCATCTCCAGCAATGAATCGAATGCCTTTTTCGGCATACCAGTCAGCTGAATGCAGCATAATTTCGGCAAAGCTTTTCTCACCAGACAATACCGGTGACAACATGATCCGGTTGTAATTTCCCCATGGCTCTTCCCCAATCACGGTAATGTCATAACGATCTGGTGCCATATCCAGCAAGTCTTCCAGACAGCGCATACCCGCCAGCCCATTCCCGACCAATACCAATTTTAAGCGCTCTGTGTTTTGACCATTACTGGAAATATAAGTCTTTTGCGGAGTCGGACTCACCAGAACTTTGCCATTTTCAATTCGGGTTGGAAATACCAGTAATTTCTGGTTTTGTTCTTCCAGACAACGGCCGGTCACCAGACTGAAATGCTGCTTGTAAATTGGGGATGCGACTACACGCTCACCTTGCAGATCACCCAGAATGCCACGTGCCATGACATTGGCCAGACTAAACGGATCCTGATTGCTGAGTGCATAAACCCGCTGTTCCTGACCCACGCGAAAAATTGCAATCTGCTGATCTTCAATCAGGGCTGCCACACCGGTATTCGGAGTGATCTCATCCAGATTGCAGACTTCGTACCAGTTCAGTTCGTTCATGTCTTTTAAAATTGTCATTTTCATTCTCCCTGACTGTGGTATTTAGGCTTCAACCACTGGAATACGGTTTAAATCACGTTCAGCTTCTGTCTTTGGACGAATCTGGCCACGTACCGACGTAAACTGGATATGTGGATCACTTTGCTCGGCTGCTTTGGCATTGATAAAGGTTTTAAAGCGTTTACGTACTTCAGGGTCTTCAATCGCTGTGCGCCATTCATCCTGATACGTACCGATCACGTGTTGCATACGGCGTTCCAGTTCAGCGGCAATACCGAGTGAATCATGCACAATGACATCTTTCAGATAATCAAGACCGCCTTCCATGTTGTCACGCCAGACACTGGTACGTTGCAGGCGATCTGCAGTCTGAATATAGAACATGAAGAAACGGTCGATGTATTTGATGAGCGTTGCTGTATCCAGATCTGAGGCCAGCAGTTCTGCATGGCGTGGTTTCATGCCGCCATTACCGCAGACATATAAGTTCCAGCCTTTTTCAGTGGCAATCACACCGACATCTTTACTTTGTGCTTCGGCACATTCACGGGTACAACCTGAGACCGCCATTTTGGTTTTATGCGGTGAGCGTAATCCCTTGTAGCGGTTTTCCAGGAAAATCGCCAAGCCAACCGAATCATCGACGCCATAACGACACCAGGTGCTACCCACACAAGATTTCACGGTACGTAGGGATTTGCCATAAGCATGACCCGATTCAAAACCGGCATTGATCAGTTTTTCCCAGATTTCTGGCAATTGATGCACTTGCGCACCAAACATGTCGACACGCTGACCACCGGTCAGTTTGGTATACAGGCCATATTCTTTGGCAATCTGACCAATCGCAATCAGGCCATCCGGTGTGACTTCACCACCTGCCATACGCGGCACAATCGAATAAGAACCATCTTTCTGGATATTACCCAGGTAGTAATCGTTACTGTCCTGCAAGCCGGCATGGCTTGGTTTCAGGACAAAGTCATTCCAGCAAGACGCCAGAATATTCGCCACCGTTGGTTTACAGATATCACAGCCCATGCCATGACCATGCTGCTGAATCAGGTCAGAGAAAGTCTTGATTTCATGCACGCGTACCAGGTGATACAGTTCCTGACGCGAATAGGCAAAGTGTTCACACAGATGATTGTTTACTGTGACACCCTGACGCTGTAATTCAGATTTTAGAACCTGAGTGACCAGCGGTGCACACCCACCACAGGCCGTTGCAGCTTGTGTGCATTTTTTCAGTGCACCCAATGAAGTTGCACCACCTTCAATCGCAGAACAGATATCCGCTTTAGAAACGTTATTACATGAACAGATCGTAGCGCTGTCAGGCAACAGATCGACACCACTACCGCCTGATTTAGAAGTTGCCTGATCAAAGCCCGGCATAATCAGACTTTCTGGTTGTTCTGGTAAAGACAGACCATTCAGCATCATTTGCAGCAGATCATTATATTCTTTGGCACAACCGACCAACACCGCACCGAGCAATTTGCTCTTGTCTGCTGATACCACAATTTTTTTATAAATCTGCGCAGCTTCATCGGCATAGAAATAGCTTAAAGCACCCGGAGTCATGGCATGTGCATCACCAATAGAGGCAACATCCACACCCATCAGTTTGAGCTTTGTGCTCATATCAGCACCGGCGAAGGCATGGCTGTCCTGACCGAGCACATGTTTTGCTGCAATACGTGCCATGTCATAGCCCGGTGCGACCAGACCATAAATTTTATTGTCCCAGAGTGCACATTCACCAATCGCATAAATGTCCGGATGTGAAGTCTGGCAATAATCATTGATAATGATACCGCCACGTTCACCCAGCAACAGACCGCTCTGGCGCGCCAGTTCATCACGCGGACGAATCCCTGCCGAGAACAGGATGATATCGGTTTCAAGCACCGAACCATCTCCGAACTTCATTACATGCTGAGTGCTGTCACCATCTTCAATACTTGACGTGGCCTTTTGAGTATGTACCTTGACACCAAGGTCTTCAATTTTAGAGCGCAGTACCCGGCCGCCCAGATCATCAATCTGCACCGCCATCAGACGCGGTGCAAATTCCACCACATGGGTTTCCAGATTCAGATCCCGCAGAGCTTTCGCTGCTTCCAGTCCTAGCAAACCGCCGCCGATCACCACGCCAGTTTTGGCATTCAGACTGGCTGCACGAATGGCATCCAGATCTTCAATGGTACGATAAACAAAACAGTTCTGACGGTCATTGCCCGGAATCGGTGGGACAAAAGCATAAGAACCGGTAGCGAGAATCAGCTTGTCAAAACTCAGTACATCGCCGTGGTTGGTTGTGACCGTTTTATTCAGCTGATCCAGCTCAATTCCGCGGGTATTCAGACGTAGGTCAATGCCATAAGCATCGGCAAAATCACTACGACAGAGACTGAGGTCTTTGACCGTCTTGCCGCTAAAGTATTCGGTTAAATGTACCCGGTCATAAGCTAAATGTGGCTCTTCTGCCAAAATGGTCAGCTCAATGTCATCATCGGCCTGTTCCAGTACAGATTCGATGAATTTATGCCCCACCATGCCATGCCCAATCATGAGAATTTTCATATCTGCACTCCAACTATTGTTTTTTTAAAGATGATAAA
This sequence comes from Acinetobacter lwoffii, assembly GCA_002332985.1. GTDB lineage: Bacteria > Pseudomonadota > Gammaproteobacteria > Pseudomonadales > Moraxellaceae > Acinetobacter > Acinetobacter lwoffii_N. The sequence continues at coordinate 35,007 of DDAT01000031.1, forward strand.
AAGCCGCATATCACGTCTAGGCATTGATATGTCTGCTGATTGAATATGTTGTAAATACCGCAACCCAGCGCTTTGTAATGCAGGAGGAAGGGTTGAAACGCTTGTGCGTTTTGTATTGCTGAACAACTGACCATGTCATTTATCCTGTGCTGAACGAAACTTCAATCACACTCCTTAAGAGTGCGATTACGATCAGAACGGACATCGTTGGCCGTTGTTAGTATTGAAAGTCATCTTTGACGATTTAATAAAAGCAGAAATCGTGCCAACTTTTAAGAAGCAGAAACACCTTTACTAAAGGCAAATCATCCAGCCAGATGCTTCATTTTGAGCACTTGGCGGTCGCTATCCCTTAAGTTGTGCACTAAATTGAATACATCAACATACTTTTATGCACCAAATTAATGGCATGTTTTTTGCTTGATTGGTGCTTGAATATTCCTTAGGCCTTACTTGAAAATATTCCATGTCCAAATTACGAATAGCTCTTATTGATGATGATCTGGAGCGCGCTCAATTTATCCAGGAATCCCTGCTTTTACATGATTTTCAGGTGGTGGCCTGTCTCATCCTGAATGACCTGAATATGGTGCATGTTAAGGGTATTCATGCAGATGTGATACTGCTGAATATGGATCATCCACATCGGGATATTATTGAAAGCTGCGTCAGCCAATATGAACTTCCGACTGTTCTGTTTACCCAGAACTCAAATAAAGACACCATCAAGAGTGCAATTGATGCCGGAATCACGGCTTATATTGTCGATGGTATTGATCCCACCAAATTGGAAAGCATTCTGGAAATTTCCATTGAGCAGTTTCGTAAGCATAAAAAGCTGCTCGATGATTTAAAAGAAACCCAGGACAAGCTGACTGACCGCAAAGATATTGATAAAGCCAAAGCCCTGCTGATTCAGCTGCATGCCCTAACCGAAGAGCAAGCCTTTGCTTTATTACGTAAAAATGCCATGAGTCACCGGATTACCATTGGTGAAATGGCCAGACGCTTACTGGATGCACAAAAGCTGTTACTGGGCCAATAAGGAAAAGCATATGTCCACATTAGAAAAAACTGAACTCAATATTGGCTATATTCCTTTACTTGATTGTGTTGCCATTCTCTGGGCCGAAAAACAGGGGTATTTTGCTGAGCAAGGATTAACCATCAATTTAATCCGCGAAGCCTCCTGGTCAAGTTTGCGTGACCGTCTGGCCTATGGCTTTCTGGATGCTGCACATTCCCTGTCTGCCATGTTGCCCGCTGCTGCCCTGGGCACAGACCAGTTACAGGTGGCTTTACAAACCCCTCTAGTACTGAGTGTGAATCAGGCTTTTATTAGTCTGCGCCAAGATCTGTGCTATGAACTCGGTATCCAGCCTGAGGATGATGAACAAAGCACCTCAAAGAAACTGGTACAGGCTTTACAACAGAATCATCCCATTAATCTGGCCTATGTGTATAAATATTCGATTCACCATTACTGCTTAAAAGAATGGCTGGCACTGACTGATCCACAACTGGCCAAGAATATCCAGCTGATGACGTCTCCACCGCCTTCCATGGTAAAAGGAATTTCAAAACAGGTATTCGATGGCTTTTGTGTGGGAGAACCCTGGAATATCCAGGCCAAACTTGAAGGCTATAGCTTTATCGTCGCTGCCAGCCAGAATGTCATTCCCAAAGTTGCAGATAAAGTTCTGGCCATGACCCAGGAATGGGCAGAACAGCATCCATTTACTGTAGAGGCAGTAGTCAAGGCAGTACAAAAAGCGCAGGATGATTTAAAGCAGCGCCCTGATCTTTCCGAAGTCTGGGATATGTTAGTCGATTATCAGATTATTCAGTTTGAATGTTCCGCGCAGCGGCATGTCTATGACTTTTACAAGATCAAGAATATTATCCGGAATTTTGTTGGGGAAAGTGCCCAACCGAAAGTTGATGATTTTATCTGGCTCTTGCAGCAGATGCAGAAATGGGAAAATATTGAAATGACCGCAGCCGAGAAAAAACAGATTGCGCAGCAGTGCATCTATAGCTTGCAAAACCAGCATGCAGATATTATTGGCTAAATGATGTTACTGAAAAAAGAGGCCTGATTTTTCAGGTCTTTTTTATTGAGTCTATTTTCCAGAAAATGATTAAAAATCTCTGCATTCTGATCTAACTTCTTAAATATGATTAAGAGTTGTCTGCTAATTTTTTCTAAAAAATAAATCCTTTTAAGAGTCATTTCATGATTTGGTATCAAATGGCATCCATTTTGCTTATGCAGTATTACGTTTTATAAAATTTGTAATATTGAGGGGCAACACTATGAGTTACGTTGCACGTGAACTCAGTCAAAGAAATAAATTACTGTTTGGCTTGGGGTCTTTTTTAATACCAATTTTAATTTGGTGTGCAGTCAGCTACTTGCCATTTATTTGGCATCCACAAGTCCAGATTACTGATTCCGGTAGTGTTGCCTATTTACAGGTCGAGAGTCGTATTGATAAAGACCAGTTTTTTTCTGCTGCGCAATCTGCAGTAGATCAAGGTCTGGCTCCGCCGCAGGGTATTCTGGTCAACCCGATTTATCTGCCTGCACCACATCAAGTGGCAATTGCACTGATCACAGCTTTTACCACGGAGCCGGCTCAGGCCAATGCGCCCTGGTTTCATGAAAGCCTGTGGCACAGTATCAAACTGGTATTTACTGCGTTCTTTATTTCTTCCTTGGTGGGTATTCCACTCGGTATTTTATGCGGGTTTTCCAATAAAATTTCCCAGCTGACCGAGCCCTTTGTCGAATTTTTTCGTTATTTGCCTGCTCCGGCCTTTGGTGCACTGGCAGTCGCAATTCTCGGAATCAATGATGCACCCAAAATTGCCATTATTGTGATTGGAACCCTGTTCCAGCAAATCCTGATTATTGCCAATACCACACGTCTGGTGGATCGCAGCCTGATTGAAGCCGGTTTTACTCTGGGCACAAATAAACTCAAAAGTCTGTTACATGTGGTGATTCCTGCCGCCCTGCCTGAAATTTACCGCAATCTGCGTGTGCTGCTCGGCTGGGCATGGACTTACCTGATCGTAGCAGAACTAATCGGCAGTACCTCCGGGATTACCTGGTTCATTACCCAGCAAGCCCGTTATCAGAACTTTGATAATGTCTTTGCCGCGATCCTGATCATTGGGGTGATTGGTCTGCTGTGTGATGTGATTTTAATGAAACTGGGACAACGCTTATTTAAATGGAAACCGGGAGCCAACTGATGCAAAACACTGAATTTAATACCCGCGAATACTTTGACAAGATTTATAGCCGTCCGGTGATTCTGGAAGCCAAACAGCTGACCCAATCATTCAGTCATGGCAAAACCGAGCGTACGGTTTTAAATGCCCTTGATTTGAAAATTCATAAGCGGGAGTTCATCTGTGTGATTGGGCCTTCCGGTTGCGGCAAGTCAACCTTTAGCCGTGTAGTCGCCGGTCTGGATCCTTATAGCAGTGGTGAGATTCTGGTGGATGGCCAGCCGATTACCGGCCCAAGTCCAGAGCGTGGCATGGTGTTCCAGGGCTATACCCTGTTTCCATGGAAAACCGTCAAGGAAAATGTCATGTTTGGCCCGCGCATGAAAGGCCAAAGTAGTGCAGCGGCCGAAGCGCAGGCACGTGAATGGATCAATATCATTGGTCTGGAAAAGTATGAAAACCAGTATCCGCATGAGCTGTCTGGCGGGATGAAACAGCGTGTCGCGATTGCCCGGGCTTTGGTCAATGAACCGAAGATCCTGTTGATGGATGAACCCTTTGGAGCACTCGATCCGCATACCCGGCAAAAAATGCAGCGTCATCTGATGGATCTTTGGCAAAATATCGACATCACCATCATTTTTGTGACTCACGATATGGATGAAGCCATTTTACTGGCCGACCGTATTGTGGCGCTGAAAGCCAATCCGGGTGAAATCAAGGAAATTATCGAAGTTGATCTACCTCGTCCACGCCATCCAGACGTCATGCTTAGTCCTGAATTTAAACAGTTAAGACAACGTGTCGATTATCTGGTGCATGCTGAGGAAGATGAACTGGATCCGGCACTGGCAGAACTGCCAGTCATTCCGCGTATGACCAAGGTCAGCAGCAATAAATAATCTCATTCAAAATGCCTTTGGGACGACCCGAAGGTTTTAATCGCTGTGTTGGACGACCAACATTAGAGGTGATTGTCATGCAAGCGCAATATGTACTCCCACTGGTTGATATTTCAAAATTGCAAAGTCCGGATTTAGCCGATCGTATTGAAGTTGCTCATGCTCTGGATCATGCCTGTAAAGAAGTTGGATTTCTTTATCTGCAAGGCGACCAGTTTAATTTTGACTACGCCAAAGACCTAATTGAAATGGCCCAGTCCTATTTTTCTCAGGATCTGGACACCAAAATGCAGCACTATATTGGCAAATCAAAAAATCATAGCGGCTATGTGCCAATTGGCGAAGAGCAGTTTGCCGGCAACAGTTATGATTTAAAAGAAGCCTATGATGTCAATTATGATTATCAGGGGGTAAGAAAAGACTGTCCTTTACTTGGGCCCACCTTATGGCCAGACCATCGGGATTTCAAGTCTATTGTCAGCCAATACTATAGCCATCTGCGTGAGATCAGCCAGCAGATTTTTTCTGCCTTTGCACTGGCGTTGGGCGTTCGTGAGGATTTTTTTGAAAGCAAAATTACTGATGCACCAAGTCAGCTACGTTTGATTCATTATCCCTATAATCCGGAAGTGCAAGATGCCGAAGGTATTGGCGCACATACCGATTATGAATGCTTTACCCTGCTGTTACCCACCGCGCCCGGCTTACAGGTTTTGAATAAAGCCGGTGAATGGATCGACATCCCCCTGATTGAAAATACCCTGGTGATGAATATCGGGGACATGATGGAAATTCTGTCAAATGGTAAATATCTCGCCACCAAGCACCGCGTGAAAAAGGTCTCGGAAGAACGTTATTCATTCCCGCTGTTTTGCGCCTGCAATTATGACACCGTGATTGAACCGGTTATTCACACTGAAAATTCCAAATATTCTGCCCTGATCGGGGGCGAGCATCTATTTAATCAGACCGCCCAGACCTTTCAATATTTAAAACATCGCGTTGCTAGCGGTGAACTGGTCTTAAAAAATGCTGTACCACTTTCCTCTTTTGGACTTGAAGAACAGACGGAGACAGCATCATGAATCTGTTTGAAGTGATTAAGACTTTAAAGTCCACCACCCCTCAGTCAGAGATTATTCCGGGCTTTTTATACGGTGCTTTCCGGCGTAAAAGCATCAGTTTTTTTAATGGCCTGACCGATGAAAACACCATTGTGTACTGGTTCCAGTCGCGCAGCTTTACCATTGATCTTCGTCTAAAAAGCCAGACGGGAACTGCTGTTCAGGAACGCCAAGGCTGGATTGGCAATACGTTTTGGGATAACGCTAGCCAACTCTTGTCCTGGGACGTGAAAGACTACGCCAATTACCAGAATCATGTGCAATGGCCGGAACCAGCCAGGTTGCATGCGATTGGCAACTGCATTCTGGAATTTTCTCCAAGTAATGTGTATGTCGAAGACTGGCGCCAGCAGGTACAGCACGGTTTATTTTTAGGGCTGCGGCTTCAGTCTGCGCTTGATGTTCAATCTGGTCAGGAACTGGAAATGGATGGTGGCCTGATCATTTGTGCTGATCATATTGCCTATGCCCTGACGCGTTTGCCTGAAGTGCAAAGTGCAGTAGCTCAAATAGATTTGAAAGCTGTCGATCCGACCGTGTTTGCCTTGGTGGAAAGTTTTGAAGTTTCTATCGGGACTGATGGTCAAGCTAAAACTTACAGCACCCGCAGCAGTGAGACAGGAAAACTCTTTAACCTGGAAAATTTTGAAGTTCTCAATGGAAGCAGTCTGGTTCAGCATGTCATTTTAGATGGTCGCGACATTGACCTGATTTTTGAGCTGGATATATACCAGCCAGATTACCAATTTCAATATACAACCCCCACGACTATACAAGCTGAAATCTGGCTGAAGTCAGAACAGGATCACCTGATGCAACATGCAGAACGGGTGTTATAGGGAGAAATATGTCTTTTTTATATCTTTCGATTGCCATTATTGCAGAAGTCATTGCCACTTCTGCATTGAAAGCTTCCAATGGTTTTAGCGTGCTCTGGCCTTCACTTGCCACAATTGCCGGTTATGCCGTTGCCCTGTTTTTCCTGTCACTGACCATGAAAACCATTCCGATGGGCATTGCCTATGCAATCTGGTCTGGTGCTGGTATTATCTTGATATCAACGGTTGGCCTCTTGGTGTTTAAACAGCAACTGGATCTTCCCGCGCTGATCGGGCTGGCGTTTATGATCATTGGCATTATTTTTATCAATGTCTTTTCCAAAAGTACGCAGCTTTAATTTTTTGATATTCATTTGATAGTAAAAAATCCCCAATCTGGGGATTTTTTATGGGTTTAATTACATTCCCGAATGAGGAGATATGCTCTATTTGAGTTCTTGTACTAATGTGGGAACAATCACGCCATCTACGTTCATTTCAGTCGTATAAATGCCGTTGGCCACATTGAACTTGTTCACATGATAGCTGGAACCATAGATCGAGTCGAAACCATCACCTTTGGTAAAGACTTTCTTGTTGGCGGCCAGATCAAGTAAATGCGTACCATCAATGAACTGCATATAGGTTTTCGCATCGACACCAACACGTTTGGCCATGATCTGTGCGGCATCTTCACGAGTCGCCGGGTCATTGATGTATTTGACGGTTTTATCCCAAACCTGAATCACCTTTTTCCATTGCTCTTTATTGGCTTCCAGATGGGCTGGATTCACGGTCAAGGTATCGTAAATTAATCCCGGCTTGTCTTTAGAGGTGAAAATAATCTTGGAACCGGCCACCGCGGATAAAGCCTGATTCGCCACTGGCTGCCATACCGCAATCGCATCAATATCGGGAGTGGCAAACACCTGTGGCAATTCATTGGTCATGGTATTGACCAGTTTAACTTCATTCAGTTTAACCTTGGCATCATCCAGTGCAGTGGACAGTAACAAGTGATCAACGAGGCCTTTTTCAGTCGCGATTGTTTTACCGCGCAGATCCTGAATCGAATTAATGCCATTCTTGGCAATAATCACGTCATTTCCAGCTGAATAATCAGTCGCCATGATCATCACACCCTTGGTACCGCCAGAGCCAGTGACCAGATTATCACCATTGGTGACCATGACTGCATCCAGCTGGTTGGCAGCAAAAGCTGACAGTGAGGCTGAATAATCAAACCATTCGAAATTGGCATTTACCCCTGCTTCTTTTAGCCAGCCTTTTTCAATCGCCACTTGCCAGGCCACAAATCCCGGCCAGTCACTATAACCAATCCGGATGGGCTGAGTAGTCACACTCCCTTCTGCCTTGGCATTTGGTTCAGGTACTTTAGCGGTATTGTCACAACCGCTTAAAAGGATTGCAGACAGTACGGAAACGGACATCAGTGCTTTTTTGATCATTTTGCGACTTCCCCTATGCATTCACATTTAAATTTGGTATTTGAAAGTTGTTTAGATTTCATAAATTCGCGCCAGCCACCGAAATGACTGATATCTGTGGCATCTTCAAGTGCATAGCCTTCACAGATAAAGCCTTTGACCCAAGTACCATCAATCAGCTGGACATTACCGATCCCCAAAGGTGCCGGAACTTCTGCAACAATGTCCCCGAACAGTGCACGCGGAATGTCCCAGACTTCGACTTCAATTGAAAAACCTTTCGCGTTGTATTGCAGGCCAGGTTTTGGCGGTGTCGTATTTTTTAAAGCATAGAGTTTGTAATGCGAAGCAGTCCGGGTCTGCTTGATCAGGGTGCCACTGCGTGTGGTCAGCTGAAAATTCAGTGGCATACCGGTCAGATGTGCTCCGACGACAGCCAGTTTGACGCTGTGCCCCGATGAGATTTCAGTTGTTTTTTCATAGCTAAGTTCAGAGGTGCCTAGCTTTAACTGGCTCGATTGCTGCCATTTTTGCCCGAATTTGGCCAGTGCTTCATCCATCCAGGCTGGTGCAATAAAGGTCACACCCGTTGGAAGACCATCGGCACGAATACTATTTGGTAATGCCAAAGCCGACAGATCGGCAAAATTGACAAAATTGGTATAAGCGCCCATATGGCTGTTTTTCACCAGAGGATCCGCTTCTACATCTGCAATGCGATAAATGGTGGGTGCAGTAGGCACCATCAAGGCATCATAATCTGCCAGTGTAGTTTGAATAACACGGCTCAGGCGGGCGCGTTCGTATTCATCCTGCATGACATCGACCGCACTGAACCGGTCTGCCTGTGCAATAATCTGGCCAATTACCGGATGGGTCTGCTCGCGTTGCACCATTTTTTCCACGGCACTGGTACGTTCAGCTACCCAAGAGCGGTTATACAAGGCCGCTGCCAGTTGTTGAAATGGAGCAAAATCAATCGGCTCAACCGTATAACCCAAGCTTTGTACACGTGCGATCGCCAGCTGGAATGCTTTTTCAGTTTCAGCATCGCCATAAAATTCCAATGTATCCGGAATGGCAATTTTCCCTTTTGAAAATTGGCTAGGAACATTTTGAGGATGCGTTCTGGAATACTCATCGCTGGCATCATAGCCCTGCATGACTTGCGCTACCTGCCAGGCATTATCCACCGTTAATGCAAAAATCGAAATCACATCGATGGTGCGGCAAGCCGGAATCAGGCCGGTAGTCGAGAACCAGCCTTTGGTCGGTTTGAGTCCGACAATGTTATTGTGCCCTGCCGGTACACGTCCTGAACCTGCAGTATCTGTACCCAGTGAAAATGGCACTAATCCGTTTGCGACGACTACACTGGAACCCGAACTCGAGCCGCCACTGATATATTCAGGATTAAAGCTGTTCTTTACCGCGCCGTATGGGGAGCGCACACCAACCAGACCCGTCGCAAACTGATCCAGATTGGTTTTACCCACGACAATCGCGCCGGCAGCTTTTAATTTGGCTACTGCGGTTGCATCGGAAGTTGCCAGATAAGCTACCTCTTTACATGCTGCTGTGGTATAGAACCCTGCAACATCAATATTGTCCTTGACTGCAAATGGCACCCCATAAAGTGGCAAGCTTGCACTATCTGCACCAGTCAATGCATCAATTTGTGCCTGTAATTGTGCTGCTGTTGCAATTGAAATCCAGGCATGATCGTCATTATTCAATCCGGCAACATACTTAATCAGGTCACTAAGCTGGATATTCTTGTTCTGGTAGGCGTGTTGCCAGTCCTGTACAGTCCATAAGTTGTGCACAGCTGTTCTCCTTAAGTGTGTTCAGTATTTTGTGGAATAGGTGGCATGACGGCATCCATCAGTTCGAGATGGCCTTTAATCACGCCTTTCAATGCAATAAATTGTTCGCTAATTTCTTTCAGGTCACTGCTCGCACCCTGCATCAGCATGACTTGCAGGATTTTTTCATCATCCAGCTGGATATGAAGTGAGTTGATCACTTGTGCCAGATACTGCTGCTGCAGATCGACCAGCTGACTGCGCAGCGGTTTCAGGCTGACGTCGTAGAGCAAGGTGAGTGTGCCAACCATGACTTCATCGCGAATCACCAGATCATCAATGAGGTGGCGGTTAATCATGTCGACAATGGCCTGCGAACGGCTTTCATAGTGCTGCTCGACAATTTTTTGATCCATCGCATGCAGCGTGGTTTCTGGCACGGTAATACTGATCCGTGCCAATTTTTGTTTAGGCACGATGTTGATCCTTGGGTTGATATTGGGAAGACTGTTTAATGTGAAAGCCTGCACGTACGCTGAGCAGCTCAACCAGAAAGTGAAGCCATGGATGCATTTTTTTATTTGAGGTCAGATTGTTCATGTGCATCTCCTAGGAATATTACAAAACCAGAATTTCGTATTACTTAGGAAAATGCAGAAAGCGTGCCAATTTTTAGTTATTTGGATGAGGTAAATAAACTTGCTTAAAAGGGCGAAAAAAAGCCCCATAACATTGAAATGGGGCTTGTTCTAAAGCAAAAGTAAGTTTTGTATTTCACCGGTTTATTCCATTTTGATTGCTCATGTCCTTGCTATTCTTTTTATACATGAATGGTTAACCGATGTTTGTGATTATGAGTGATCAAGTGTATTGCTCTCCTCTATTTATGTTGTATATAAATAAATGCATTAAGCGTGCCACAATATAAAAATAGAATAGATTTAAGCAGAATGCTTGGCAAATCAATTACATACGTAAAAAGAGGCAAAACAAGAATAATTTATTTTTTAAGTATGCTTAAAAAAATAGGCCATTTTGCACCATTGGGGTTCGAGGGTGCATCAAAGTGTGGCTAAGTGATTCAGGCCGTCATCTGTTAAGGTGTTATACTGCTAAAATAAAGACCAATCAGATTTGAATCAATCACTATTTCATAACTCATTTGAAAAGTAATGAATTGCTGCTAAATTAGCTCCCATATTTGGGGGCTTTTTATGACTGAAAAATTATATTATTGGGCTGAAAACTTAGACAATTATACTTCAGACAATGAAGTCGACTACGATAAAATTATAGAAATAAAAAGATTAAACTTTTTTATTGGGAAAAATAATGCAGGGAAAAGTCGTTTTCTAAGATCATTATTTCAAACTATAATTGACTTTCATTCTTTAAATAGCCTAACTCATCATGAAGATATTAAACATATTGAAAATTTAGTCAATTCACTAGCAGAGTATAGCTTTAGCCTAGATAATAGATCAGGTTATCAAAAAACACATCTATTACCCCATATAACTAATATTTTAAATGCACCTTTATTTCCTAGAGCTGAGTATAAAAGATTTTTTGATCAACAATTTAATGATTTATCTAGATATACTCATGCTAATACCAAAGAATTAGAAACATTTTATGAAAAAATTAAAAAAGATATAGATCACTTTAATAACTTTTTAGGTTTTAGCAAAAAATCCTATATTCCTATACTAAGAGGTATGCGCCCTGTTAATTTAGAAGAAAATAAAAAAGCCTATTATGAGCGTACCCATAAAGATTACTTTATGGATAAAGAATCAAACGGAGAATGTTTAGAGAATAGAAAATTTAATTTATCAAACATAATTACAGGTGAAGGCCTCTACCATGAACTTAAAATTCACCTTTTAGGCGAACCAGAACAACGTGAACTGATTAAAAAATATGAAGAAAAATTAAGCGAATATTTTTTTGATAATGAACCTGTTTCACTTATCCCTAAGCATGATCAAGATGTTGTAAATATTAAAATAGGTAGTGATAGGCAATTCCCTATTTCACAGTTAGGTGATGGTTTACAACAAGCAATCATTTTGACTTATGAAGCATTCATCAACAAAGATAAAAGACATGCTTTCTTTATAGAAGAGCCTGAGTTACATATGCACGCAGGTATGGTTCGTCAGCTTATGAATTTCTATTTGGATGAAACTGACCACTATTATTTCTTTACAACGCACTCCAATCATTTACTCGATATGGCAGATGAATCTGACCAAGTCATAATTCAAAAATTTGTAAAACAACCGAAAATAGATAACCCAAGCGAATTTGATTTTAAAATTAAGCGTTGTGACCGAGATCGTGACCTACTTGCTTCATTAGGCGTACGTCCTTCTTCTGTTTATTTGGCGAACTGTACGATATGGGTAGAAGGCATTACCGATCGGCTCTATATCACTAAATATATGGAAAAATATTTAGCTGAATTAGAAGAATCGAATGAAGAGCTTTATAAAAAGTATCGTCGTTTTATGCCGAATTATCACTATACATTTGTAGAGTATGCAGGAAGTAATTTAGTGCATTGGTGCTTTAGTGATACATATGCTGATCAATTGGAAGATAAAGGTTTAAGTGCTAAAGCTGTCGCAAGTGAAATGTTACTCATTGCTGATGGTGATATTCAAGGTAAAGCTGATCGTGTAGAAGTTTTAAAGCGTTAGTTGAAAAAAGATAATTATTTAATTTTAGAGTGCAAGGAAACAGAAAATACTCTGCCGAAAGAGGCAATCATTAGAGTAGCTCAAAAAAAGTTTAGCAAGATGCAAACTAGAACTAAACAGGGGTTTACTATAGAAAAGTTAGATTCAATCACTGCATCTGATTACTTTGATCATAAAGATTATGGAATAGGAAAACTATTAGACGATCAAATACGAAATACCAGAACATCAACTGATAAAACTGCATTTGCTGATGGTAAAGGTGTAGGTACAATAAAATATAAACTAGATTTCTGCCGAGAAATCATCAAAGATTTCGATGAAAAACCTGATTGGGAACTTACACCAAAAGCCAAAGCGTTATGTGAACGAATATTTAAGCATATCGAAAAATGTAATTCTTAAATCTCCCCTAACCCCTCTTTAATAAAGAGGGGAAATTCCCTTCTTTGAAAAAGGAGGGTTAGGGAGGATTCTTTAAGCCACTGGCGCTAACGTAAACAACACCTGCCCCGTTTTCACTGTCTGCCCTTTTTCAATGGTAATCGCTTCAACCTTCATACGCTCAGGCGCAATAATTGGAATCTCAATCTTCATCGCTTCAATTACGGCTAAGGTCGCACCTTCTTCCACAATATCACCCGACTGACATTCAATTTTCCAAATTGAACCTGGCATATGCGATTCCACCGCACAACCACCGTCTGGGATTTCAACGCCTTCACCATCATCCACAGCATCTAGGCTTTCAGAGACATATTCTGCAAGCCCTGCTTCATGCCAACGTTTACGCTCCGCATCAAAGTTGGCTTGTTGTACCGCTTTAAAGGCAGAAATAGATTCTTGATTTTCCGTTAAGAAGTCATTGTATTCTTTGAGGTTGAGTACACCGTCTTCAATACGTAGTTGTAAACGACCTGCTTTAAAGTCCTCACGCATCTGCATGAGCTCAGATTCAGAGACTTCATAAAACTTAATTTGGTCAAAGAAGCGTAATAACCACGGCATACCTTGCTCAAAGTCAGGGTTTTTGCGATAACGTGACCACATTTGCGAAGTACGACCGACAAACTGATAACCGCCTGGACCTTCCATGCCATACACGCACATATATGCACCGCCAATCCCCACAGCGTTTTCAGGTGTCCATGTCCGTGCAGGGTTATATTTGGTGGTGACTAAACGCTGACGCGGATCAAGTGGCGTTGCTACAGGTGCACCCAAATACACATCACCCAAGCCCATGACCAAATAACTGGCGTTATAGACCACATCTTTCACGGCTTGTTTGTCTTTTAAGCCATTAATACGACGGATAAATTCGGTATTGTCCGGACACCACGGCGCATCAGGTCGTACCGTTTGCATATAACGCTCAGTGGCAAGTTGTGTTTGTGAATCTTCCCAAGCTAGTGGTAAATACACGGTACGTGATGGCACTTGCATCTCGGTCACATCAGGCAGTTGCTCTTCTGCCACTTGAAGCATACGCAATAAATCCATCTGATCGAGTTGGGTCGAATCAAAATGAATTTGCAGTGAACGAATGCCCGGTGTCAGGTCAATAATGCCTTGAATATTTTGATCTTTCACCCATTGCATCAGCGCATGAATACGGAAACGCAGGTTTAAATCTAAAACTAAATCGCCATATTCCACCAACATATAGTTGTTACCGGCAGGACGATACACCACATCAGGCGTGCCATTTTGACCTTTTAGGGTATCTAAAATGGCAGATTTCAGTGTGCTGATTTCAGGATAAAATGCTTCATCAAAAGTCACCGCTTGCGTATCTTGGGCAGTTAATTGCGCATGATATTTTTCATTCAGCAATTTGGCTTGATGGTAGCTCACAGGCACAAATTTAACTTTATCACCGGCTTTGAGCTGACCCAATTTCCATAATTCAGAATTGATCACCACCGCAGGGCACACGAAACCACCTAGGCTTGGACCATCAGGCCCAAGAATAATTGGCATATCCCCAGTAAAGTCGATCGCCCCAATGGCATAGGCATTGTCATGAATATTGGATGGATGCAGACCCGCTTCACCACCATCCTGACGTGCCCATTCAGGTTTTGGACCAATCAAACGGATACCAGTACGGCTTGAGTTAAAGTGAATTTCAAACTCATTGGCAAAGAAAGTATCAATGTCGTTTTTGGTAAAGAAATCAGGTGCACCATGTGGACCATACATCACCGCAATTTCCCAAGAGTTCGAGAATGTCGGGATTTGATCTTGGCCTAAAGCTTTGACTTCATCCGATGTACATGCCGTGATTGGAAGCATATCGCCAATGAGCAAATTACGCCCTGCATGACCGCCAAATTGACCTAAGGTAAAGGTCGCTTGTGAGCCTAAGTATTCAGGGACATTTAGACCGCCTTTAATGCCAATATAGGTACGGCAACCTGTGGCGATCTTGCCACATTTTAAAATTTGACCTTTATGGACATTCACGGTTTGCCACATTGGAACGGCTACGCCATCCAAGGTCGATAGCATATCACCACCTGCAAGCACAATTTGACTATCACAATGGAATTTTAAGCTTGGCCCTTGCAAGGTACATTCTAAACCTGCGGTATTTGGTGCATTGCCTAACAGTTGGTTTGCCACATTTAAAGACAGCGGATCAATCGCACCTGATGGTGGTACACCGACATCCCAGTAACCCAAACGACCAGTGACATCTTGCACAGCGGTTTGAATACCCGCTTGGAGCACTTCAATTTTTTGGGTTTTCCACTCAAAGGTATTTAAAAAACGTGTGGTTTGCGTACCGGCTTTAAAGACATTGCAGTCGATAATGTTTTGTAGATATTCAAGGTTGGTTTCAATGCCCGCCACTTGGGTTTTAGCCAATGTATCGGTCATGGCTTGGATTGCCGATTCACGGGTCTCACTTGTCACAATGATTTTGGCAATCATCGGGTCATAGAAAGATGACACGTTTGAACCTGTTTCTACCCATGTTTCATTACGCGCGTTGGCATCGAACTCAACATGCGTCAAAAGTCCTGCATTTGGTTGGAAGTTTTTGATTGGATCTTCGGCATAAAGACGCACTTGAATTGAATGTCCTTGTGACTCAAGTTTTGATGTTGGTGCAACCCAATCGCCACTGCCTAAAGTCACCATCCATTCCACAAGATCGACACCAAAGACTTGTTCAGTAACGCCATGTTCCACTTGTAGACGGGTATTCACTTCCAAAAAGTAGAATTCTTGTGTGTCAGTATCCATCACAAATTCAACGGTACCTGCCGAACGGTAATTCACCGATTGCATCAATTGAATCGCGACATTTTGAATATAGGCACGTTGCGTATCGTTTAAATGTGGTGCAGGCGTTTCCTCAATCACTTTTTGGTTACGACGTTGCACCGAACAATCACGCTCGCCCAGTGCTAGAACTAAACCGTTGCCATCACCAAAGATTTGCACTTCGATATGACGAGCATTTTGTACGAATTTTTCTAAGTAAAGGCCTGCATCTTTAAAGTTGGCTTGCGCTAAATAAGACACGGTTGCATAAGCTTCTTTCAGCTCCTCCGCATTCCACACCAAACGCATGCCAATACCACCACCACCTGCGGTACTTTTCAGCATCACAGGATAGCCAATACGCTCAGCCTCAAGCAGGGCTTCAGCTTCATCAGCCAATAATTGGCTACCTGGCAATAACGGTACATTGGCTTGAATCGCCAATTCACGTGCAGTGTGTTTCAGACCAAATGCTTTCATTTGCTCGGCATTTGGGCCCAAGAACACAATGCCTTGTGCTTCACAGAGATTACAGAATTCGGCATTTTCAGACAGGAATCCATAGCCCGGATGAATCGCTTGCGCACCGGTATGTTTGGCCACTTCTAAGATTTTATCGACATTCAGATAGCTTTGGCTTGCAGGTGCATCACCAATAAAGACCGCTTCATCAGCTAAAGTCACATGCAAGGAATCACGATCTGCTTCCGAATACACCGCAACCGATTGGATGCCTAATTTTTTAAGGGTACGGATGACACGACAAGCAATTGCACCACGGTTGGCGATGAGAACTTTATTAAACCCATATTTTAAAGTCATAGTCTTATACCTCGCCTTCACGGACAATCAGTTGAATTTTTGTTGGGTTATAGGCATTACATGGGTTATTTAGTTGTGGGCAGTTTGAGATCAACACAATCAAATCCATCTCAGCTTTAATTTCCACATATTTGCCCGGTGCAGAAATCCCATCATCAAATTTCAGGTGACCATCTGAAGTTACAGGTACATTCATAAAAAAATTAATATTTGGACCGATATGGCGCACATTCAGACCATGCTTTTTCGCAATCGGATGTTGTGACAATGCAATCATGAAATTGTTACGGCAACTGTGCATTGGATATTTATCATGCGCATAACGGACTGTGTTACTTTCACATGAACATGCACCGCCTAAAGTATCGTGGCGACCGCAGTTGTCATCATGAATACTCGCAATTTTATTGCCAAAGTTGGTATATAAAGTCGTACCTTTTTCTAGATAAATTTGACGGTTCATCGCCAAAGTATCGGTTGCGCTATAACGCTCTTCAGGGTTATGTGCGGAAATAAACAAAGTATCCACCGCTTGATTACCTTCAAGATCAACAATACGGAAATACTGGCCTTTTTTGACTTCACACATCCATGCTTCACCGGCAGGACAAACTTCGCTCAGTACTGATTTTTCATGATTTTGTGTTGGGTTTACGAGTGCAGTCATGATCATTCCCCTTAAGCAGTTAAAGCGTAGTAGCGGTTATTATTTTGGAATGCACGCTGATTTTGCGGGCATGAATCACGGCAGACATCGGTGTCGCCTAAAGGCAGTGCTTTAAAGAGTGAGAGCTGAATATCGGCTGGTGCATATTCATTAGAATTGTCGAGTGCATGTGGTGCGCTGGATAAAAACACCAAACAATCCATTTCAAAGCGTAGTTCAATTACTTGGTCGGTATTGTCAGACTTCACATAAGTTAAATTGCCATTGTCATCCGGTTGAACTTTTGAGAATAGATTTAAGGTATTACTCAGATCCGTCGCAGATAAACCAAATTTGGTCATCTCTAAAAGTAGGCTGTCTTTAGCATTGCGGTACATGTCGTTGCGGGCATCCTGGAAGGTCTTCGTACCAAACTGTGCTCCAATTTGCGGTGCGGTACTTGGCGCACAAAAGGCATCATTCCAACCGTGGTCATCTTTGACAATCGAGATCATCGCACGTCCTAAATCAGACGCTAAAATATGCCCTGTACTTAAAAATGCCGTGTGTTGTGCTTTTAAGCTATCTGGCATGTTATAGGCTTCAAGCTTGTCTTCGCTATTTACACAAAACAGTGAAACATTGGCATTCGCGCCTAAAGATTTGAGTTGTAAAACTGCGCCACGCTGAATGCGTGCTGACCAGTGGTGTCCACCCGGTATACGTTCAGTCCAGAGGACTTGATCTTCGTGATAAGTAGTTGTGCTCATATGCATCCATCCCAATCTTGTACGGTTTACCTCCCGGGCTTTTATCCCTCCGTGTAGCTTGAGCTTGAAACTTAAGCCGTGAACTCTCGGTCGCAGACCTACATGAATCTTCATGTATCGGAACCCTAGATCACTTTATGATTGAGTAGATAGATGCAAAGGACGTGCCAAACTGGTAATACTATTTTTTATATTCGTAATACTTTTTTTTGAGATAGAACTGATCACTTCAGGTGCAAGGCTCTGAAAAAGGCATCAAGATGTACCAAAATAAAAAAATCCCGGCTTGAACCGGGAGTTTAAAATCTAGAGATGAGAACTCAATCAAACTATTTAAGTTGTAGAGTTATTTACTTAAAATCTCATGCAGCATATTGCGTAACCATTGATGGCTGGTTTTATGATGACAGGACATATGCCAATACTGCTTTACGGAATAGGTCGGGAACGCAATTGGCGCATTAAAGATCTTGAGATTGCCACGTGATAACAGGACTTCACTCAAATAATAAGGCACGGTCGCAATCGCATCGGTTTCCTGCACTACCAGTCCGACTCCCAGATAACTTGGCAGACGCATTAGAATGTCACGCTTAAGTTCCAGATTCAGCAATTCATTTTCAATATGGTAATGCCCCATCCCGGCATCAATATCGATATGGGTTTCATGTAAATACTCTTCGGTCGTGATGCTGTCATCCGTGAGCCGCGGATGGTCTTTCGCCGCGATCACCACATAATATTGTTCAAACAGTTTCTGCTGATAAAAGCCATTCTCCAGATTTGGCAAGAAGCCCAAAGCCAGATCAATCTCACCATTGGCCATTTGATAACTGGTTTCCGATGTAATCGGACGCACATTCAGACGGATATGGGATGCATGCTGTTTCAAATACTGGGAAATTTTCGGCAATAACACCAGATGCGATACATCGGTCATCGCCAATGTAAAGCGCTGCTGTGAAGTGACCTGATCAAAATTGATCGTAAAATTATTGATTGCTTCAACTTTGCTCAGTGCTTCGCTGACCAAGGGAAAGAGCTGTTTGGATAGATCCGTAGGTAGCATTTCATTGCCAATACGTAAAAATAAAGGATCACTATAATGCTGGCGAATTTTATTCAGCAGATTGCTCACCGCTGGCTGGCTCATATCTAAATGATCGGCTGCCTGAGATACGTTTTTAAATTTATAGACATAATAAAAAATACTGAGCAATTTACAGTCAAGTTCAAACACAGAAACACATTTCCTTTAACTTTCTCCTCATTCGGACAGGTCTTTCATCTGCATAAGTTCATTTATGGTCAGATTAAAATATAACACTTCGCCACTATTTTCAGGATTAAACTCGCTGTAATTTTCCAAAAAAATACTTTTGCTTGATAGATGAACTTCATTAAAAAATACTTCTACTTAAAATAGCCCCCCTGTTTTTCTGTGGTCAGTTAAACATTTAAATCGTATGCGATCTACTCAGCCCTATCGAATAAATGGTAAGAATACAGAGAAATCGTATATGTTTCAGGGTAAAAAGCTGGTCTGTTTTGATCTGGATGGTACGTTAATTGATTCCGTAGGCATTTGGAATCAGGTCGATGCAGCCCTGATTGATGAGCTCTCCAACAGAAAAGTCGATTTACATGAGATTCAGCAACAACGCGATCTTCAACTTACCGCTTTGAAACATAGGTCAGATCCTTATTTGGAATATTGTGAATTTTTAAAAGAACAATACGGTTTTGAACCAGCTAAAGAAGAAGTAAAAAATCGTCGTTATACAATTTCCCGACATTTTCTGGATCATATCGTCGAATTGAAACCTCAGGCAGACCTTCTGATTCAAGCTTTAAAACAGCAACAGATATCACTGGCTTTGACCACCACCACCAGTTTATTCAATGTACAGCGCTATCAGGATAACAATCGAAATATTAATTCTAAAATCAGCTTTGATGAGGACTTTTCCTTGATTCTCACCCGTGAAAATGTCCAGAACATTAAACCTCATCCCGAAGTTTATCTGAATGTTTTGCAAGCCTTTAACCTTCGACCTGAGGAATGTCTAATTATTGAAGACTCTCTAGTCGGTGTAGAAGCAGCCAATCATGCGGGCATTGAGGTAGTGGCAATGTATGACCAGCACTCCGCTCATGAAATAGATTTGATCAAAGCCAAAGCAAATTATTATGTCGAAAATTTTGCTGAATTATTAAGTTCATTCAATAACAACATCCACTAAAAAAGATGCCATGAAGCATCCTTGTTCATGACATCTTGAATACTATTTGTGGCTTAAAAATCTTGCTGACTATTTGGCTTTTTTATAGATTGAGCCTGAACCAACCAGATTTCCGGTTTTCTCATCGATTGCAAAATCGACCATACCTGCACCTGCGTTCAACTGAAGCATGCCATTTTCGTTCACTGCAGCGGGCATTGGATTCTTTTTCTCGGTTTTACCGGTTTCCTTATCTTTGATCGTATTGGTAATCAGATAATTTTCACCATTTTTTGAAATAACCAGAATATTTTCAAGTTTTGGATTTTCCACGGTGTTTTTCCAGTTGCCCTGATAATCTGGTGCGGGTGCTTCAGTGGTGTTACAAGCAGTTAAAAGTACTAATAATGGAATTGCTGAAAAATATTTAAGATGTTTCAAAACCGAGACCTTAAGTGTAACGACGCGGCCATTATAGAGAGAAGCCCTTAGGGCTGAAGCAGGTTGTTGTAGGCAAAGCGTTTCAGCAGTACTGGATCTGTTTTGCTTTCGTCATTTTTTGAAATCTGTATCCATATTTTATTCATAAACAGGAGGATTTTAATGATATTGAATCTAATAAAGGTCAAAAAAAAAATTCCTCAATAGACCATCCAAATCTATTGAGGAGTACCAAAATGGTGAATAAGTAAAGCTTAAAAATTATGACAATAGTTTCGCTTTAAAGTAGTTGAATACAGATTTGGCAGCATGGGTTTTTTCAACCACCTGCTCAGTCCAGTGATTCGGTAGAGAACATTTAGCCAGACCTACCCACACTGTAGAAAACTGTTTCATGAAGCTGGCTTCGTTATAGTGAATACCATATTCTGCACAGAGCGCTTTGATTTTTGGCGCAACCTGCGCATAGCGATTGGCGGGCATGTCCGGGAATAGATGATGCTCAATCTGATGACTCAAATTACCACTCAAGATATGTAGCCAAGTTGTTCCACTAAAATTGCTCGAACCGCGAATCTGGCGTAAATACCACTCGGCACGGGTTTCATTGTCGGTATTGTCCATTTCAAAGGTTTCAGCATCTTCAGTGAAATGACCGTTAAAAATGACGGCAGAAGCCCATAGACTGCGAATCACATTGGCCACCGCATTTCCGGTAAATACCGGAATGGCATTTGGCCCGGCAATGATCGGGAAAAATACATAATCTTTTAACACCTGACGGCGCATTTTTTGGCGCAAAGGTGCTGCTTCTTCCCAGACTTCTTTCCAGGTCTTTGTTTTATAAGCAATCACATCTTCCAGATGCAGGCGTTGCAAGCCAACATACCATTCGAAAAATACCATTAACTGAATGCCCAGTGGAATATTAAACAGAAAGCGTGGTTCCCACTTTTGCGATTCACTGACCCGAATCAGACCATAACCGACATCATGATCCATTCCGACGATATTGGTATAGGTATGATGAATATAGTTGTGCGTATATTTCCAGTCATCGCCGGTTGAAATCGTATCCCAATCATAGGTCGCACCGTTCAGACTCGGATCGTTCATCCAGTCGAACTGGCCATGCATGACATTGTGACCGAGTTCCATATTTTCCACGATTTTGGAAAGACCGAGCAGACCTGTCCCCGCCAGCCATACCGGTGGCAACCAACCGGCAAACATCAGCATGCCACGTGAGGCAATTTCGCTATAGCGGACAAAGTTGCGGATTTTATAAATATATTCGGCATCTTTTTCCCCCAGATCATCCATGACCTCGCGGCGGATCGCATCGACTTTGGCACCGAATTCCTCAATCTGTTCAGGACTAAGAAATTGGCTTTTGCTATGTCGTTTAAAATCAATTTGCATATTCATGGGAGCACCTTCTTATAGTTTAATTAATGGCTTATCAATAGTTTATAAATTAATCACCACAGGACTCACTGCCTGAGAAATGCACAGTTTGATCTGGGTATTATTACCATGATCAATTTCACCCGTCAGGACATTTCGTACCGAACCACTGACCTTGGTACAGGAACAGGTGTTGCAGATGCCCATCCGGCAGCCATGCGCTGGTCGCAAGCCCGACTTTTCGGCACTTTCCAGTAAATTGGACTGCGCCTGAAACTCTTGCTGCGATCTTAAAAACTGTACCGGCTGTGCTTTAATTTTTTCATCGACCACAACCTGGAAATATTCCGAATGAAAATTGGATTTCAATTCCAGTTTATCAACGATGCGAAGTGAGGCCTTCATCATCCCGGCGGAGCCACAAGCATAAATTTTTCGTTCTGCAAAGTCTGGCACCAGCTTTTGCAATAAGCTCTGGGTCAGATGCTGCTGGTGTTCCACAGTATTGAAATGGTGATATTTCAAGTTTGGATGCATAAGAGCCAATGTTTTCAGTTCAGCATGAAAGGCATCATCTCGAGTGAAATAAATCAGGTCGATCTGTTCCAGAGATTGAATGACTGCTTTTTGCAGCAAGGAGTAAATGGCGGTAATACCACTGCCTGAAGCCAGGAATAAAATCGGCTGCGTGGATTTTTGCAATGTGAACTCACCTTGCGGCTGTGAAATTTCTATCACGGCACCAATTTGCATCAGACTTAAGGCACGTGACACTTTGCCCTGCTGTTTAACCGCAATGATCAGATCGCCATTTTTTAATACCGTCACTACAGAATAATGTCGCTGATGACGTACGCCATCAAGTCTGACGGTCACTGCAATATTCTGGCCGGCCTGAAATGACTTGGCTTTAAAATTATGATTTGGACGTAAGTGAATCTTGAAAAAGTCAGGGCTGATGGCTTGAATGCCCATAACGGCAGCCTTAACTTTTTTGATTGCCCAGGTTGGATGGATTTTTTCACCAATAAAATCAATGAAATCTTCCCGGATCCAATGCGGCTGATAGGTTGGCATGCTTGTCATTTTTATCCCCTTATCCGCAGACAGCTTCATTAATGTACAACTGTCTAATTATTATATTGCTCAGGATAAAGAATTTTCACATTCAGACCATGTCAATACAGGTCAAATTATGTGCCTAAGCCATATAATATGACTTTTTGTCGGACAATATCGTCTAAAAGTAGCGATCAAGGCGATATGGATTGAGAAAAAGCATTTTTAAATAGACAACGCTGCTTAGCCTGTACATAAAAAAACTGACCTCTATTCGAGATCAGTTTTTTAACTTCATGTTGGGATTTTCAGATTAAATGACGCTTTAACCTGCTGCCTGCTCCAAAAGAATAGTCCCATATAATTCACGCAGATCCTTTTTCAGCATTTTACCAGTACCACTGAGTGGGATCGTATCAACAAATACGACTCGGTCTGGAATCTGCCATTTGGCTACCTTGTCCGCATAATATTCCAGCAGATCAGTTTCACTTAGCTGGCTATCCGGTTTTTTAATGGCAATCAATACCGGGCGCTCATCCCATTTAGGATGCTGGGCGGCAATTACGGCAGCCATCGCAATTTCCGGATGCCCCATGGCAATATTTTCCAGCTCCACCGATGAAATCCATTCTCCGCCAGACTTGATTAGATCTTTAGAACGGTCACTGAGTTTCATAAAGCCATCCTGATCCAGCGTAGCAATATCGCCGGTATCAAACCAGCCGTCAGCAGTCAAAGCTGATTCTTCCTTGCCGAAATAATGGCTGATGACCCAATGCCCTTTGACCTGTAAATTTCCTGTGGTCTGTCCATCACGTTCAATTTCGTGCGTCCCTTTTTCTGTATCAGTCAAACGTAGGTCAACCCCGAATGGCGGACGGCCTTGGGCCAGCCGAATCTGTAATTTTTCTTCATCAGACAGATGCAAATGTTTGGTCTTGAGCTGATTTGCCGTACCCAGTGGGCTGATTTCCGTCATGCCCCAGGCATGGATCGTTTCACAATTAAACTGTTCTTTGAACGCTCTTAGCATGGCCGGTGGGCATGCCGATCCGCCCACTACATTCCGTTTTAGGCTTTCCAGTTTGGAACCTGACTGGTTTGCGGCTGCAATCAACCCCTGCCAGATGGTCGGTACGCCAAGTGCTACCGAAACCTGATAGGTATCAATCAGGTTGACCAGACTGGCGCCATCCAGACCCGGTCCAGGAAGGACCAGGGTACATCCCACCATCGCGGCAGCATACGGTGTTCCCCAAGCATTGACATGGAACATCGGCACGACCGGCAACATAATATCCCGAGCCGAGACATTTAATGAGTCAGGTAAAATGATGGCATAGCTATGTAATACCGTAGAGCGATGGCTAAACAGCACACCTTTAGGATTGCCCGTGGTTCCTGAGGTATAACACAGAGAGCTTGCTGAGTTTTCATCAAGTGTTGGCCACTCGAAATCTGCATTTTGGCCGGCAATCAGATCATCATAAAATTGTACTTCTGGTATCGCTTCTCTGACTGCCGGATCCGCCGCATCCAGACAGATAAAATGCTCGACCGAGGTCAACAGCGCTTTCACGGCTTTAATTAAAGGGACAAATGTTTTATCGAACAGCACCACGCGATCCGCAGCATCATTCATAATAAAAATCAGCTGTTCCGGAAATAAGCGCGGGTTAATGGTATGACAGACCAGGCCGCTGCCAGAAATGGCATACCAGGACTCTAAATGGCGATGATTATTCCAGGCAATAGTCGCGACCCGATCTCCCTGCGCCAAGCCGAGTTGTTGTAATGCATTGGCAAAACGTTTCGAGTTTTGGTGAATTTCTCCCCAATTGGTCACTGTAATAGTGGTATCGGTATTTTTGGAAATTACCTCGGTATCGGCATGATAGCGTCCTGCATGTTCAATCATGCTGCTGATCAGTAAAGGCTGAAACATCATATTTCCGAGCATTCTCCACTCCTTTGTGCTTGTTATTGGTCCGTATTTTCGTATCGTTGTTATAGTTGCATGATGGCTCGGTCTGAAACCGTAACTTACTTTTTATCATCATGTGGATCGAATTTAGCAAGGAAATCTAACTTTGTAAGTATCGAATTGTGACAAATTAAGCCAAGTGACTGAGGCGTATAAAAATGGGAATACAATTTATGTAGAGATAAAATTTCCACAGAAAATCTGAGACCTGATTTTCACTTTAGTTGTAGTGCATCAAGACTCAAGCTTAAAAATAGAATGACAATAAGCCTAGTCCTCCCTTTTGTTATATTAAGCATCTTAAAATATGTTATAAATCAAAATAATTAGAACAGTTATAGTTCAAGAAAGTGTATGTATAAGTCTGAAAAACTGGCACAGAATATCCGTCAGATGATTGAAAATGGCGTATGGAAGGCACATGAAAAATTGCCTTCACTTCGCGAACAGACCCAATTATCTGGTTATAGCCTGATGACGGTACTCAATGCTTATCAGGAACTTGAAGCACAAGGTCTGGTCTATGCCAAAGACAAATCAGGCTATTACGTTGCAGAACACACTCAAGCGCTGCTCAATAGCAAACAGTCCGCCCAGATTGGTTTAAATCCTAAAATTCAAATCAACTCAGTGGTATTTAATTATTTAAAATCGACTCAGTCAGCCGAAATTGTGCCTTTTGGGTCTGCCTTTCCCAATGCAGAGCTGTTATATAACGCTAAATTTATGCAGATTTTGGCACAGCAGGCCAAAAGAAAAAGCAGCTATAACAACCAGAATCACATGCCGCCCGGTAATCAGGACTTGCGACAACTGATTGCCAACCGTTATCAATTGCAAGGTATTAGTTGTAATCCGGATGACATTGTCATTACATCAGGTGCACTAGAAGCACTGAATCTGTCTTTACAGGCCTTAACCCAACCTGGTGATTTTATCCTGTTACAGCAAACTATATTTTATGGGGCTTGGCAGGCAGCCGAGCGTCTGGGATTACAGGTAATTACCATCCTGGAACATCCACAGTTTGGTTTTGATCTCGAATCATTTGAGCAGGCTTTGAAACAGTATCCGATCAAGGTGTGCTGGCTGATGCTGAATGCCCATAATCCGATTGGTTTTACCGTCAGTTCTGAAATCAAACAGAGAATTGCGGAGCTTTTGCATGAATATCAGGTGTATTTAATCGAAGATGATGTTTATCAGGAATTAAATTATGGTGCAGCCAAGCCCTTACCAGTTAAATATTTTGATCAACATCAAATGGTACTGCACTGTGCTTCATTTTCCAAAACACTGGGAATGGGCGCCCGCGTCGGCTGGGTGTATGCCGGCCCATTTTCCGATGCCATTCAGCACTTACAGCTCATGAGCACTTTAACGGTCAGTCCCTTACTTCAAAATGCGCTGGTCGAATTTATTTCACATCATTATTATGAAAAACATTTGCGGCATTTAAGGCAGCATCTGGAAAAATATAAAAAGAAATTTTATCAAGAACTTAAAGCACGTTTGGGAAGCATCTGTGAAATTTACTATTATTCCAGTGGTTATTTTCTCTGGATTGAATTACCTAAAGAAGTCGATGCCCAGCAGCTCTATGAACAATTGCTGCAACAGCATATTTCAATTGCCCCTGCACTGCTGTTTAAGCCGGAGCCTGCCAGCCAACATTATATTCGCCTGAACTGTTCGTTTGAATGGACAGCCAAGATCGAAAATGCAGTCAATCTACTGACAGAAACCATTCTTCAAAATAGCAAAAGCGCGGATTAATTCATCCACGCTTCTGTTACAGATCAGACGCTTTTATGCAAAGAAGTCTTAGAAATTGTAAATGGCAACCGCATTGATACGGTTATCTTCACCCTTACGACTACTAATCGCATCACCTTCAGTATTTAAGACAGGTCCATAGGCTTCACGCTCACCATAGACATATTCCAAACCAAAACTTAAAGGCTTGGTTGGGCTATAGAAAATATTGGCCCAAGCTTGCCATAAGTCTTTATTGGCTTTAGTTTGATCAACAGCAGCCAAATAACCAGTATCCTGATCAAAATTCATATAGCCATAACCCAATGTACCGCGCAATTTGTCATTAAACTGCTGGGTTAGGCCGACTGAAATTGAATCAAATTCGCTTTGTAATAAATCGCTATTTGCAGCAATCACACCCGTATTGGCATAAGACACAAAGCTGCTATCGCCTTTCACATGGTAATAGTCGGCTTTGAGCGTTGTACCCGGCACAACATCATACTTGGCACCTAAACCTACACCCCATGCCATTTTTTCATCTTCATTGACACGCTTTTCATTCCCCATCGCACGGGCACTGACTGTAAGATTATCAGCAAATTTATGATTTAAACGTGCTGTTAAAGCAGGTAGACGTTGTTTAATACCAGTAATGGTTGCATCTTTAGGATCTTCTACTGCAAATACCAGATTGGTTTCAGGACTGATGGTGCTGGTATAACGAACTTGTGGTGTCCGTTTAATTGAACCGCCAGCATAAACCAATGCATCTACAGTTTCCGGAATATAATCTGGCACTGCAAAGTTCGACCAGGTTTGACCGATCAACCAGTTGGCATAGCTGATATAAGCATGACGGATACGCAAGTTATCAAAGCTTGCGCCGCCCAGAAAATCCACTTCAACTTTACCGCTTAAAGCTTTATCTCCAGCACCGACTGGTGCTTTAAAATCCATGCCTAAACGGGTTGCAGCCAGAGTAGATTTAAATTCATCACTACGCTCACCGACACCTTCTAAAGGTACCGCATTAATCTGGTTATACATACGTGCTGCTGAACCACCTTCAGCCTGATAAGAGGCATCGGCACGAATATTTCCATAAAGATTAAATTCGGCACCACTGGCAATTTTCATTACTGGTTTGCTTGCTGGAGCAGGTGTTGCTGCAACATGTGCAGTGACCACGGCCGTCTGTCGTTGCTGTTGCTCAACCAGTGCGCGTAAGGCCTGAACTTCCTGGCGCAGTTGTTCAATTTCCTGCTGATTCGACTGAGCTGAAGTTTGTGCTTGAGTCGATAAGCTGATGCCCCCTAAACTCATTGCCATCATGCTCATCAGAACTGTGCGTTTGAATGTGATTGTTGGTTGATTAAATAATTGTGTCGTGTTCATCCTAAACTCGCTTTTTATTATGCGTTTCGATTCTAGCAACAGATCACCACCCGTTACGATGGCGATCTATATCATTGGGAATATTATCTTTATTGATTGAAATCTAACTTAATGTGTCGCTTCTTTTGCCAATGAATTCGGCTTCACATCAGGTGTTGCAAGGGCTTGGCCATCTACGGAAGTTTTTAAGTTCACCAGGAAAATTGCCAGCGCAGCGATTACACCAGGAATCGCAATTGCAAAGAAGTTCATTTGATGTGGTAAATTCATGGTTAATAAAGCACCAGTGAGTACCGGCCCCACAATCGCACCAATACGTCCAATACCTGATGCCCAGCCCATACCGGTAGAACGTACCGTCGATGGATAATACTGCGCCACGAAGGTATAGAGCAGAATTTGTGAGCCAATCGTTGCAGCACCTGCCACAGCAATCAAGGTATACAGCACGAATTGCGGACTGTTAAAGCCAAGCAGAATCAATGCAATGGCACCGCATAAGAACATGATAGTCAGCACTTTTTTGATATGGAATTTATCTGCGAGATATCCACCACCAATGGCACCCACCATTCCACCAATATTCAGGGCGAACAGGAAGATCATACTTGCACCCAGCGAGTAACCTGCCTGAATCATCAGTTTTGGCAACCAGCTACCCAAGGCGTAGACCATCAACAGGCACATAAAGAATGCCAGCCAGAACATAAAGGTACTGAAGCTACGGCCTTGTTGAAAGAGTGCTTTTAATGGTGCCTCATCCCCTTTTTGTACTTCATTCAGCACAAACTGGGTGTCACTGGTAATGACCTGTGTCGGAGAAATTTTCTGAATAATAATGTGTGCTTGAGCCGTCTGTTGTTTGTTGGTCAGGTACATCAGGGATTCTGGCAGATATTTCCAAAGAATCGGCAAGATGAGCAATGGAATACCCGCAAGCAGGAACATGATTTTCCAGCCAAATTGTGGCACCAACCATGCACCTAATAGCGCAGAAGTCATCCCGCCAATGGCATAACCACTAAACATCAGGGCAACCAGCGTGCTGCGGATGCGTTTAGGCGCATATTCGGTCATCAATGCTACGACGTTAGGCATGACACCGCCAATTCCAAGGCCAGCCAAGAAACGTAAAATTCCGAATTCGACTGGTGATGTGGCAAAGGCACCGATAAAGGTAAACCCACTAAAAATAGCTACACAGATCATGATGGTTTTTTTACGGCCGAGTTTATCGGACAAGGTTCCGAAACTCATGGCACCGAACATCATCCCGAATAAGGCTGTACTGGCCAGCATTCCCGCTTGTACCGCACTTAGCGACCATTCCTGCATCAGTAGTGGCAATGCCACGCCATAGATGACCAGGTCATAACCATCAAAGATAATGATCAGCAAACACCAGATCAAAACACCCCAGTGAAAGGGTGTGAATTTCGCTTCATCAATCAGCGTATTTATATTCACTTTATTTGTAGACATCTCCACCTCCTAATTGTGAAGTTCAACTTATGCTGCTCACAATGCAGAAAATAGGAAAAAATGTCTAAAACTGAATAGGCATGGCTTTATACCTATAAGGTCTGGGTAAAATTAAACTATTCAATTAATTAATAAATATATTATTCAATCATGAATTTTTCTAAAACAGGTTGTTTTTATCACGTCCTCATAGGTTTTGGCGCTATATCATTCGCACAATTTTTAGCGATTAAAATACCGATCGATCGTATTTTAGCGCTTCAAGATCATAGACTTGATATACCGCATCAAACAGGTAACGAATGTATTCGCTTTCATCCATATTGCGCATGGCCATAAAGACAGGACTCACTGCAAAAGCATCTGCTAGAGGTACAAAGTTGAGATGGGCTAATTTAATGTTTTGTGCGCTTTCTGGTACGATGCAGACACCTTCTCCGGCAGCGACAAAGCCCAGTGCCAGCTGTAACTCACGGACAATCCGGATATTTTTCGGTTCAATACCATACTCAGAAAATATGCCACGAACCTGGGTAGAGAAATTTGCCTTTCCAGTATTCGGATATAAGAACAGATGCTGATCGACCAGTTCAGATAAATGTATATTTTCACGATGAGCCAGTACATGACTTGAATGAGCTGCCACCACTAGGCGTTCTTCACGCAATAACACGCGTTTTATCGCAGGATCCGAAATTCTTAAACGGCCGAAACCGACATCAATCCGCCCTTCTTTAAGTGCCTGAATCTGCTCTGAAGTATTCATTTCAACCATCTCAATTTTGAGCTGGGGATGTTGCTGCTTAAATAGAAACACAATACGCGACAGCAAACCAAACAATAAAGAGCCAACAAAACCGATGGTTATGGTGCGATCAGCAATGCCAATCCGTTTGGTCATCGATTTTATTTCTTCAGCATTAGACAAAAGTTTAACAGCGTGCTGATAGAAAAATTGACCGGCTTCGGTGGTTTTTAGCGGGCGGCTACCACGCTCAAATAGCTGAATATCGAGCTCTTGCTCTAAATTTTGGATCTGTCGGCTCAAAGGTGGTTGAGCAATAAACAGTTTTTCTGCCGCTTTGGTAAAACTTTGTTCTTCGACGACGGCAACGAAGTAACGCAAATGTCTGAGTTCCATGGCCCTTAATACCTTTAAAGTATAAAAAAATGCTAAATCGATCTTAGACCAATCAACATTATTCTTTTAAGGTATATCAAGTCAAAGCATTAAAGCAAGAATGTGAACCCGTATTATGTATAAGTCAGTTGAAACCTTGCTGGTAGAAATTCCAACCATTCGCCCTCACAAGATGGCAGTGGCGACGATGCAAACCCAGACCCTGGTATTGGTCAAAATCACCACTGAAGATGGTTACATCGGTTGGGGTGAAGCAACAACTATCGGTGGCTTAGGTTATGGTGATGAAAGCCCGGAAAGCGTAAAAGTAAATATTGAAACTTATTTTTCGCCTCTTTTAAAAACATTATCCGGTTTAAATGTTGCACAGACATTACAAGCAATTAAAAAGAATATTAATGGTAACCGTTTTGCTAAATGTGCGATTCAGACTGCACTTTTAGACATTCAGGCACAGCGTTTAGGTTTGCCATTAAGCGAAGTCCTCGGTGGCCGCTTACGTGACAGTATTCCAGTTCTTTGGGTATTGGCTTCTGGCAATACCGAAAAAGATATTGCTGAAGCAGAGAAAATGGTTGTGGCAAAACGTCACAACATTTTCAAACTGAAAATCGGTTCTCGTCCAGTAGAAGAAGATGTTGAACATGTTCTGGCAATTAAGAAAGCCTTAGGCAAAGACGTTTCGATCCGTGTCGATGTGAACCGTGCCTGGTCAGAACTGGAAGCCATTAAAGGCATTCAGTTATTGCAAGATGGCGGTGTTGATCTGATTGAACAGCCATGTGCAATTGATAACCTGGACGCCATGCGCCGTCTGACCCGACGTTTTGATGTTGCCATCATGGCAGACGAATCGTTAATGGGCCCGCACTCAGCGTATGAGATTGCCAAACAAAACGGTTCATCTGTTTTTGCAGTCAAAGTTGCCCAGTCGGGTGGCCTGATTGAAGGTTGCGAAGTAGGCAAGATTGCCAAACTTGCAGGTATTGACCTGTATGGCGGCACCATGCTGGAAGGCCCGGTAGGCACAATTGCTTCGGCACATGTGTTCTCTACTTTTGAAAGTCTGGCGTTCGGTACCGAGCTGTTTGGTCCTCTACTGCTGACTGAAGATATTTTGAAAACCCCACTCAACTATCAAAACTTTGAACTTGAGATTCCGAAAGGACCAGGTCTGGGGATTGAGTTGGATGAAAACAAGATTGACAACTTGCGTCGTCAGTAATTAGGAGAAACCCATGCTTTTTCACGTACGTATGGATGTAAACATTCCACGTGATCTGCCAGTTGAACAGGCAAACGAAATTAAGGCTGTTGAAAAGGCTTATTCACAGGAATTACAGCGTCAAGGCAAATGGCGTCATATCTGGCGCATCACGGGCCAGTACTCAAACATCAGTATTTTTGATGTTGAAAGCAATGAAGAGTTGCACAACCTGTTACAAGGCTTGCCTCTCTATCCTTATATGAACATTGAAGTAATGGCATTAAACCGTCACCCATCTTCAGTTCGAGATGACGACAGTTGATTGAATGAGCGGATTGGGAGTCACCGGATTCCCCTTCCAAATCGAAAACAGAGGGTACCTCAACAAGGATTGTGGCCAGCCAGATTTAGCCAGCCAATGAAAGCTAAAAAAGTGCGCCACTAAAAGATGAAAGACATACTTTAGGAGCAATAGTATGAATCGCCAAGAAATTGATGCATTAGTTAAGCAAATGAACGTTGATACAGCGACAGGTCCTGTAGATGAACGTGTACAACAAGTTGTTGTGCGTTTATTGGGTGACCTTTTCCAGGCTATCGAAGATCTTGATATTTCTCAGTCAGAACTGTGGAAAGGTCTGGAATACTTTACTGATGCCGGTCAAGCGAACGAATTAGGTTTATTGGCTGCAGGTTTGGGTCTGGAGCACTACCTAGACTTACGTGCTGATGAAGCGGATGCTAAAGCAGGCATTACTGGCGGTACGCCACGTACGATTGAAGGTCCACTTTATGTCGCTGGCGCACCTGAAACTGTAAGCTTTGCACGTATGGATGATGGTTCTGAAGAAGGCAAAATCCCGACGCTGATCATTGAAGGTACAGTGACTGATACTGATGGCAACCGTGTTGAAGGTGCCAAAGTTGAAATCTGGCATGCGAACAGCCTGGGCAACTACTCATTCTTTGACAAGTCACAGTCTGACTTTAACTTGCGTCGCAGCATCATTACCGCTGCCGATGGTCAATATACTGCATTGACGACAATGCCAGTGGGTTATGGCTGCCCTCCAGAAGGTACAACTCAGTTTGTACTGGACAAATTAGGCCGTCACGGTAACCGTCCATCACACGTACATTACTTCGTATCTGCACCGGGTTACCGAAAGCTGACTACTCAATTCAACATTGAAGGCGACCAATACCTGTGGGATGACTTTGCATTCGCGACTCGTGAAGGTTTGGTTGCAACTGCGGTTGACGTGACTGATGAAGCTGAAATTACAAAACGTGGTCTGAACGGTCCTTTCAAACACATTCAATTTGATATTGAACTTGTGAAAGAGAAACAAGACGCGCCTTCTACTGAAGTTGATCGTCGCCGCGCTAGCGCTTAATACATTAAGAAGCGGGATATGCCTTGAGATATATCCCGCTGACTTCCCCCTTGGAAAGTCGGAGAAAGGACATGCCTCGTATTCCCGTAATTAACACCAGCCATTTAGACCGCATTGACGAATTACTGGTTGATGATTATGAATCTGGTGAATTTAAACTACACCGTTCAGTATTTACAGACCAGGCCCTGTTTGACCTTGAGATGAAATACATCTTTGAAGGCAACTGGGTTTATCTAGCACATGAAAGCCAGATTCCAAACAATAACGACTTCTATACTACCTATATGGGTCGTCAGCCGATCATCATTGCACGTAACCGTCAAGGTGAACTGAATGCCATGATCAATGCCTGTTCGCATCGCGGTGCACAATTGTGCCGTAACAAGAAAGGCAATAAAGCAACTTATACTTGCCCATTCCATGGCTGGACGTTTAATAACTCAGGTAAGTTATTAAAAGTCAAAGATCCGGCTGAAGCGGGTTATTCAGACTGCTTTAACAAAGACGGTTCACATGACCTGAAAAAGGTTGCCCGTTTTGAAAACTATAAAGGTTTCCTGTTCGGTAGCTTGAATCCGGATGTTCCTTCTCTGGAAGAATACCTGGGTGAAGCGACTAAAATCATTGACATGATCGTGGATCAGTCTGAGCAAGGTCTGGAAGTTTTACGTGGTGCTTCGACTTATACCTATGAAGGTAACTGGAAATTGACTGCTGAAAACGGTGCTGATGGTTATCACGTGTCTGCTGTACACTGGAATTATGCTGCAACGACTCAGCAACGTAAAGAAAAAGAAGCTGGCGACAACATCCGTGCCATGAGCGCAGGTGCATGGGGCAAACAAGGCGGTGGTTCTTACGGCTTTGAACACGGTCACATGCTGCTTTGGACTCAATGGGCCAACCCGGAAGACCGTCCTAACTTTGCCAAGAAAGATGAATACACTGCGCAATATGGCGAAGCTATGGCGAAGTGGATGATCGAACGTTCACGTAACCTGTGTATCTATCCAAACGTTTACTTCATGGATCAGTTCGGTTCACAAATCCGTGTGCTGCGCCCGGTTTCTGTCGATAAGACTGAAGTGACGATCTACTGTATCGCACCTGTAGGCGAAGAGCCTGAAGCGCGTACCCGTCGTATCCGTCAGTATGAAGATTTCTTTAACGCTTCAGGTATGGCAACCCCAGACGATCTTGAAGAATTCCGTGCCTGTCAGGCAGGTTATGCCGGTATCGCGCTGGAATGGAACGACATGTGCCGTGGTTCTAAACATTGGATTCAAGGTCCGGATGATGCTGCCAATGAAATCGGTTTAAAACCAAAACTGTCTGGTATTAAAACTGAAGATGAAGGTTTATACCTGTCTCAGCACCAGTACTGGTTAGAATTGATCAAAAAAGGTATTGCGACTGAGAAAGAAATTGCAGCATCCACTGAAGGAGAAAACGCATGAGCGACATCACTTTAGAAAATATTGCTCAGTTCCTGTATCAAGAAGCCCGCTTTTTAGATGATGAACAATGGGATGACTGGCTAACTTGTTATGCCCCTACTGCGTCTTTCTGGATGCCAGCTTGGGATGATGATGACAAACTGACCACAGATCCACAGTCTGAAATCTCATTGATTTACTATCCAGACCGTCAAGGTTTAGAAGACCGCGTGTTCCGGATCAAGACTGAACGTTCATCTGCAACCATGCCGGATACACGTACCTGCCATAACCTTAGCAATATTGAAATTGTTGAACGTGATGGCGACAAAGTGACTGTACGTTTTAACTGGAATACTTTGAGCTTCCGTTACAAAACAAGTTACAGCTACTTCGGTATGTCTCGTTATGAAATTGATTTCTCAGGCGATAAACCGCAGATTTTAAGCAAATATGTGGTACTGAAAAACGATTACATCAACCAGGTTATCGACATTTATCACCTCTAAGACTGTTTATACAGCCAGGTTATGCCTTTCGGTCAGATGGAAAATTGGCTGAAAGGCTCAGTTACAAAGATTTATATAGGATATTCAGCCATGTCAAACCACAATGTTGCACTTCAATTTGAAGATGGCGTTACACGTTTTATTTCTGTTTCTGACGGAGAAACCCTGTCAGACGCAGCTTACCGTCAAAAGATCAATATTCCTTTGGACTGCCGTGATGGTGCTTGTGGAACGTGTCGTGCGTTTTGTGAATCAGGTTCATTTGACATGCCTGAAGAAACCTATATTGAAGATGCACTAACACCTGAAGAAGCCGCTGAAGGCTATATTCTGGCTTGTCAATGTAAACCGACTTCAGATGCAGTGTTCCAGATTCAGGCCTCTTCAGAAGTTTGCAAAACTGAAATTCATGAATTCCAGGGTACGCTGGCTCGTGTCGAAAACCTGTCTGATTCAACCATTACTTTTGATATCCAGTTAGATGAAGGTCAACCAGACATTCACTTCCTAGCAGGTCAATATGTCAATGTCGGAATTCCAGGCACCACAGAGACCCGTTCTTATTCATTCAGCTCAAAACCGGGTAATCGTCTGACTGGTTTCGTAGTACGTAATGTACCGAATGGGAAAATGAGTGAATTCTTGAGCAAAAATGCCCAAGCTGG
>DDAT01000027.1:0-11884 GCA_002332985.1 Acinetobacter lwoffii
AAAAGTGTCAACACACCCTAAAAAGATTAATGATCTTAGTGTTGTTGTACTAGAGCAATCTTTCGATGGTTTAACACCGTTGCAAATTGAAAAAATGCTACACAGTCTTAAGCATATTTTCCGCAATCTGGCTCCTTCGCATTAATTGGATCAAAGATAAATTAAAATATATAAAATTTTAGTTGAAATCAGGGGAAATTATATTTTTAAAATTTAAGGATGTAATATTATAATAATTAGCATAAAAGATATCTATTTAAGAATAATAGATATCTTTTATAATTAAAAAATAATCATCTATTTAATTCAAATAATAAATCATTTTAACTGGATAAAAACCAATTACGAAACAGTACTTATCTTTAAATCAGAAAATTGAGTTAAAAGAAAAAATGAAAACAATATTAACAATGAGTAGTTTATTTATTTTAAATGGTTGTCAAGTAACAGCACCAACTATGAAAAATAGAATTAGCTTTGAAATGGATAATCAATATTGGCCAACACATAGCATAGTTTATAAAAATACTTGGCCTGAATGTGGCAATTTATCAGGAACACCAGATGCTATAAAAAAGCAAAAATATATTACGACCTATAGTAGCTGCAAGGTTTCCCCTGAAGGTTATGTGCCTGAACAAATTATTATTGAATATGCACCGTGGTTGACTTATGAAGACCGGATAAAAGCTGGTCTAGGGAATGTCAGATCTTTTTTTCATTTAGATGAGCTACCTAGAAATAAATGGCCATCAGATGAGGTCTTACAAGCTTATGCAGACGATGTAGAAAGAAAAATAATGGCTACTATCCACAACCTCCCTTCTACTGCATGGAAAAGAATTGTACTCACTCCCCCTCAAGAAGTAGAAAAATATAAGTATCAAGTTCCTGAAGGTAAAGGTAACCGCAGTCGAGGCAAAGACATTCATTACCTCATTTCCCTTAATCCTGATGGCAGTTACAGTATAGAAACCAAATTGTATTGGGTCTCAAAATATCAGGAATTCTGGAATTGAATTTCAATTGTAAGTCTATGATAAATCCCGTTTGATTTCAGAGGCTTCTGCTTATATAGATAGTTATATATACCCAACTCAAGCTCATATTGTTCTCAATTTCCTATAATCAATCCAGTTACAATGAAACCCGACGGGTACACGTATTGGTAAATGAATGGTTGCAATCGACCCTTCAGCCATATGCTGTGCATCCAGAATCACCACTTTGGATGGGCGTCCATCTAAAGCATGAACATAAGACATCTGCCAGCCATCATTTTCAGCTTGGGCCCCTTCCCGTGCGACGAATATCACCTCTCCTGTCACCCAGTTTTCTCCAAAAGAATAGCTTTCTGAATTGCCAGTTTCCACATCATGGCTAAAAAGAGTATTGCTGCTGACATGAGAAGGATCATCAAACTCGCCAAAGGAAATAGTGTAGACATAACGATAAGGCTGACCTGTATAAGCGTCATTAATCCGTGGGAATTCCTGTTTCATCTCGGATAATATCGTCCGAGCCACTTTTCCAGTGCCGTGTTCAAAAATGAACCGCTCCAGCCGAATATCCTGATCTTCAATCGGTCCCTGAATCGAACTGACCAATGCTTTGCAGTGCACCACCGCATCCATAACCACATCACCAGAATCCAGCTCATAAGCATTCACGGTATGAAAAATAAAACAGGGATCAATCTCATACCAGCGAATAGCAATTGCCTTACCGCCAAAAGGCAATATACCAATGCGTGCCTGCCGTTTTGGATTCCATTGATATGGCAACATTGAACCCTTTAATGCACTGCGTACAGAGAAGTTTACATTCAGATCCAGAATCAGCACCTGAGATTTGGTAATGGCACAATCATGAATCATCGGACCATGTTTCACTGGAATGTCGACATGATGTTTCAACTTACCTTTTGAATCTATCTGCAAGTAAAGAACTTTGTTCTGACTTAAAGCATCATAACAAACCGCATGAATATCACCGGTTTCAGGATCAATATGCGGATGGGCAGTAAATGGTAGATCCTGATCATCTTCAAACAAATGATGTCGTTTTGACTCCAGTGCAGCATTCAACTCAACTGGATAAGCACCTGCTTCTACCAATGCCCAGATTTTCCCGGCAAAGTGGATGACATTGGTATTGACTGCATCAGCGACACCTCGGGTTTTACCTGGAATTTGTGGTCGATGAAGTTTTTTCTGCACACTGGCAGAACCGATATAACTGCTTTTATACCAATGTGCCTCACCACCCTTCAGTCTGAGCGCATGCAACATGCCATCGCCCGTAAACCAGTGATAGTTGCGTGGGTTTTTGACTGTAATAGGATTTGGACCAATCCGCATTAATGCACCATCCAGTTCTGCAGGAATCTGCCCTTCAACCTTTAAATCTGTGGAAAAGTGTTCCTGCCGCTCTGGTGCAAATATACCTTCCAGATAGGGATTATCTGGCGAATATGGAATGCGCTGATGCAGGATTTCTGTACCGTACTGGATAGATTTACTGAGGGTATTCTTAAGCGCACTGCTCAGCGGTTTTGGCCACGGCATTGTTATTTTCCTTATTATATTTTTTCTTTGGATTATTCTGGAAGAAATGATAATAACAAAAGCAGGTCGGCTGGTTTCTGAATCTAGATTAACGGCGCGCTAAGTTAAACGCGCCGCAGCAGAGTATCAATTTTAGACTTTGATATCCAGAAGCTGAATAAACTCAAAAGCTGGCTCTTCATAAGGATGACTTTCTTTCAGCACCTTGGCCACATCGACTGCCTTTTCATCAGGCACCAGAATTTCTACCCGCCATTCTTCCACCTGTTCCAATTTTCCCACTTCACCAATATGAGGATCTGCACCTTCTTGCGGTTTAAACTGCCCAGTTCCTAAAACTTGCCAGGCGCAGTCCGTATACTCACCAATACCACCCGCTCCTGCTGCAAATATCGCATTCTTAGTGTCTTCCAGATTTTCATCCGGCACGTAATAAATCAGCTTTAACATATATTCCTTCCTGAAATTCAGTTACTTGTCGTATTGTTAAGCGCTTGGGTAATCATCTTCAATGCAGGATTTTGGGAATTCTTGTTAAATGTTGCATACAAGCCCAGTTTTGGCAGTGCCTGATCAGTCTGGACAATTTTTACATGCTCATTCAAAAAACGCAGTAAATATTCGGGCGCAAAACTAAAGCCCATTCCCATATTGGTCAGATTGATGTGTTGCAAGACATTGGTCACCCACAACAGCTGTTCATGTTCGAGTTGATCAATGCAGAGCAGTTTATCCAGCTTCTCATAAAATACGGGCGAAGCATTCTGCTCGCACATAATCATATTGTGATTTTTCAGTTCCTGTAATTTCAGGATTCGATCTGTAGGATGTAAATGCTGAGCGGCAACCAGATAAATTTGCTCGGTTAATAAATGAATATTCTCAAAATTTGGATGGTCCAGATGA
This sequence comes from Acinetobacter lwoffii, assembly GCA_002332985.1. GTDB lineage: Bacteria > Pseudomonadota > Gammaproteobacteria > Pseudomonadales > Moraxellaceae > Acinetobacter > Acinetobacter lwoffii_N. The sequence goes on from DDAT01000027.1 coordinate 3,474, forward strand.
AAGCGGGTAATACATCAATCCAGTTCAGCATTTTTTAGCCGCTGAATCTGTTCCATACAAGTCAGGCTATGCAGATGGATTTTTAAGTCCGGCATGGTTTTTTTAAGCTGGGCCAGAATCTGTGGCATCACTTTTATTTCTGCGACATTCAGGAAGCCAATGTGAATCTGGTTATTTTTCTGCTGCGCAACCTGACGCGCTGCTGCTACTGCCAGTTTGGCATTTTCCAGTGCTTTTTCGGCATAGATCTGAAAAGCCTGCCCTTCATCGGTGAGTTTGACCTTTCTGGATGAACGATCAAACAGCATGACGCCTACTTCCTGCTCCAGATCCTTAATTTGCTGGCTTAATGACGGCTGAGCGGTAAACAGTTTTTCGGCAGCCTTGGTAAAACTTTGTTGCTGCGCCACAGTAATAAAATAGCGTAAATGTCGAAGTTCCATAGCCTGCCCGGTTTCTGATCAGGTCAGCATCTTAAGATTATGACCCACGTATTGCAAATAAGAATAGGTCGATAGTTTATATGAATATCGCTATATCAACAGATCCTGTTTTACTAGACTGCCTGATTATATAGATAGCTTGTTCTTCACCTATACACATGGAGTCTTGTATGACACAACACTATGACACTGATGTTCTGATCATTGGTACCGGTCCTGCAGGTTCAACATTAGGTTTGGCTTTGGCGAATTATGGTATCAAGGTACAACTGTTTACCCAGTTTAGCTGGCTGGCCAATAGTCCACGTGCCCATATTACCAATCAGCGTGCCATGGAAGTATTACGTGATTTAGGTATTGAAGAACAGGTTAAAGAGATTGCAACACCATGGGAACAGATGGGTGAAAGCCTGATTACCACCAGTCTGGTCGGCGAAGAAATCGCCCGTTTAAGTGCATGGGGTACCGGTGATGAACGTCATGGTGACTATATCCAAGGCAGTCCATGTCCATTAGTCGATCTGATTCAGCCAAAAATGGAAGCTTTACTGGTGAAAAATGCCGGTGAACGTGGTGCAATTTATAACTTCAATACTGAATACCTGTCACATGTGCAGGACGAAGATGGCGTGACTGCTACTTTCCTGAACCGCATTACCAATACTGAATTTAGCTTAAGAGCAAAATATCTGGTGGGTATGGATGGTGCTAAATCTCGTGTATTGGAACAGCTCGGCTTGCCACTGGAAGGCGTGATGGCACGTGCCGGTACCGTCTATGTGACCTTTAAAGCTGATCTTTCTCAATACGTTCAGCACCGTCCTGCGATTCTGCAATGGATCGTGAATCCTGAAGCCAGCTTTGGCGATCTCGGTATGGGATTGTTACGTGCCATTACGCCATGGAATGAATGGATCATGGGTTGGGGCTTTGACATTTCCAAAGGCGAACCACAAGTTACTAAAGAACAGGTCCGTGCCCGCCTGAATGCTTTTGTTGGTACTGAAGTCGAAGAAGTTGAAATCCAGAAATTATCGTACTGGTATGTGAACCAGACCTGGGCCACTGAATATTCTAAAGGTCGAGTGTTCTGTGGTGGTGATGCAGTACACCGTCATCCACCATCGAGTGGCCTAGGTTCAAATACCTGCATGCAGGATGCCTTTAATCTAGGCTGGAAACTGGCATACGCGGTAAAAGGCTGGGCTGTACCTTCCCTGCTGGATTCCTATACCACCGAGCGTGCACCGGTCGGCAAGCAGATTGTAGCGCGTGCGAACCAGTCACGTTTTGATTATAAATACCTGAAAGAAGTCTTTGGTTTTGATCAAGGTGTGACGACTCAGAAGCAAATGCTGGAACGTATCTTTGCGGAAGATGAGCAAGGTGCTGAAATCCGTCAAAAACTATTTGAAGCTTTGGAAATTAAAAACTTCGAATTTAATGCACAAGGTGTAGAACTGAACCAGCGATATAGCTCCAATACGGTGATTGCAGAATCCGAGCCTGAGATTTTTGAAAAAGATGAGCAGCTTTATTTACAGGCAACCACTCGCCCAGGCGCTAAAGTTCCGCATACTTGGCTGATCAATGCCAAAGGTCAAAAGCAGTCGACACTGGATATTACGGATAAAGGTCGTTTTACCCTGCTCACAGGTTTATCCGGTAAAGGCTGGAAACAGGCGGCAGAAGCATTGGATTTGCCATATCTGGATGTGACTCAGATTGGTTCACGTGACTATCGTGATGTGTATGGAACCTGGAATGCCAAGTCTGAAATTCATGAATCTGGTGCAGTACTGGTTTGTCCGGATGGTTATGTGGCTTGGCGTTATCAGGACAGTACCAATAAAGCTTTTGATTATGAAAATACGTTAAAGGCGGTATTGAAGCAGGTTCAATTGGTTATTTAAATTATAAAGCCACCTTAATGGTGGCTTTCTTAAAGCTGATGATCAAGAACCCTGCAGCAAGTAACTGCCCACAACGAACAATATTTGTAGTCCTACAACAATACAAAACAACATCCAGCCTTTCTGACGCATTGCCGCCTTATCCATTATTCTAAGTGTTTTAGCCATGTCATCACCTCATCTTTGAGAATTGATACTGAACCGATCTATTCCATCTTTCTTTTATAGTGCAATAAAGTTGTGCATAAAACATACCATAGCACTTTATATACAATATAAAAGCAAAATCTAAACCAACTCAGCAGGAAGAAAAAAAATTAAAAAATCAGAGTGCTTAAAAAGCAAAAATCCACCAAATTGGTGGTTGAATAATCCTATGTTAGTGAATTTATTTTAATTTTTCCATACAGTAAAATTAAGATACTATTTAAAAACAATATTTATAATAAAAAATTCATTCACCTTGTTTTAATTTCCAAGATGAGAATAAAAACACGGACATTGTACCAGCCAAATTCACTGCTAATTCTGCATGTCTTGGAGAAGGTTTAAAGTTTATTTTACCTTGCCCATGAGCATCACCCACTTTATTTCTCAATGATCCTAAACCTTCAATGATGAAACTACATCCTCCGAGAATTTGTTTGAAAGTCTGCTCCGTATGTTGAGATGGAGCAAGGTTTAATTCTTTACTCACCAATCTATACAGTTGATTTATATCTGGAGCATTGCCATAACCGACTTCGTATTCATCAAGAATATATTTGCAGGTCGATTCTAAAAGTGTTCGAGCTAATGTAATCGCACCTTCGGGATCTGTACTTCTTCGCTCTAATGCTTTCTGCCATATTTGATGTATATAATCCGAGCTTAATTCAGCAATCTTCAACTGTACTACCTGATCCAATGGAGGAACATCTAGACTTTCTAATACATTAAATAATTCTTTAAATTCCGAATAAATATAATTTTCACGTTCAGCGTAAGATTAAAATCCCACTTAATCCTAGCTTCAAATTCATCTAATGTGCGTGTGTCTTTAATAAAAAATGGAATATATTCATAAAAGTTTTTAAATGTCAGTAACTCTTGTCTAAGCTGCATAAATGCCTCTGAAGAACCTTTTTCATAAGTATCAGTAGCTCTAGCTATTAGCAATTCTTGTAAAAGTAAAACTTTTTCAATTAAATCGGATATTTGAGGACTCTTTATTCATTTTTTAATCTTTTTCAATTCTATATCTAATCACCTATAAATCTATAATTTGCTTATTAAAAAAGCCCCTTTCGGGGCTTTTTTAATTCTTGATTATATCAATTAGCCAATAAATTTACGTGCATTACGGAACATGCGTAACCAAGCACCATCCTGATCCCAGCCTTCTGGTTTCCATGAATGCTGGATCGCGCGGAAGTTACGTTCAGGGTGCGGCATCATAATCGTTGCACGGCCATCCTGAGACGTTACACCGGTAATACCTTCTGGTGAACCATTCGGGTTCAACGGATATTGTTCAGTTGCATTGCCATGGCTATCTACATAACGTAAAACCACCTGATTCGATGCATTCAGTGCAGCAAAGTTTTCCGCCGTTGCAACTGCACGACCTTCACCATGCGCCACAGCGATCGGCAGAATCGAACCTTGCATGTCTTGTAACAATACTGAATTCGATTTTTCCACACGAACGTTCACTGCTCGCGCTTCAAATACTTCAGACGTATTGCGATGGAAACGTGGCCAAGCATCCGCACCCGGAATTAATGGAGCCAATTGAGACAACATTTGACAACCATTACAGATACCGAGCGAGAAGGTTTCTTGACGGTTGAAGAATTTCTCAAACTGGTCACGCAATTTAGCATTGAACAATACGGATTTCGCCCAGCCCCCACCAGCGCCCATCACGTCACCATACGAGAAGCCACCACACGTTACCAAACCTTCGAAATCATCCAGGCTGATACGACCTGCCAGCAAGTCACTCATGTGGACGTCAACGGTATTAAAACCGACTTTGTCGAAAGCTGCCGCCATTTCAATATGACCATTCACACCCTGCTCACGCAGAATTGCCATATTTGGACGACGCAAGTTAATGAAAGGTGCTTCAATCGCTTCGTTCAAGTCGAATGTTGGTTGGGCGATAATACCTTTGTGCGCTTTATCAGTAATTAAGGCAAATTCCTGATCTGCAGTTTGTACGTTGTCACGTAGGCGCTGGATTTGATGAGAAACTTCAGTCCATGCCACTTGCAGGTCAGCACGTTCAAGTACCAGACCATTGATAGACAATTGGTCCGTATTGTTTACACTACCAACCACTGCAATTGCATCTTTAAGCGTAGATGCTGCAACTTCAGCTTGTAATGCTTCCCAATCTGCTTTGGCAATTTGTAGAACTGCACCAATCTCTTCAGCAAATAGGCTTGCAGTTGATTGATCTTCTAGAGCAACACCCAGACGTGATGCGAACATCATTTCTGCAACAGTCGCCAATAAACCACCATCACCGATGTCATGATACGCCTTGATCAGACCACGGTTGTTCCAGTCTTGAACCAATGCGAAAAATGCTTTGAAGTCATCGAAGCTATCAACATCAGGAGTCACTGAACCGATTGCTTTATACACCTGCGCCAGAATCGAACCACCTAGACGGAACTGACCTTTAGACAGATCAATACGAACCAGTACAGATTCAAGATCTTTTAATTCAGGAGTCAGTGTTTGACGTACATCAGTCACTGGTGCAAATGCAGTGATTACGCCTGACATTGGAGAAGTTACAGACTTATCTTCACCTTCGTCATTCCACGTCGTACGCATAGACAATGAGTCTTTCCCGACTGGAATCGCGATTCCGAGTGCAGGACACATTTCCATACCGATGGCTTTCACGCCTTCGAACAATGCCTGGTCTTCGCCCGGTTGACCCGCAGCAGCCATCCAGTTTGCAGACAATTTGATGTCACTGATTTTTTCAATCTTCGCAGACATGATGTTCGAGATCGATTCAGCCACAGATAAACGTGCAGAAGCAGCAGGATTCAACAAGGCTACTGGAGGACGTTCACCCATTGCCATTGCTTCACCAGTGTAACCAACAAGGCTTGTTGTAGTCACAGCAGCATCCGCGACAGGAACCTGCCAGCGACCTACCATCTGGTCACGTGCCACCATACCGGTAATCGAACGGTCACCAATGGTGATCAGGAATGATTTAGAAGCCACAGTCGGGTTCTTGATCACGCGATAAATCGCATCTTTCAGATCAGTCACTTTAGACGCATCAAAGTCATCGCCTTTACGCGGAGCAGTTTCATATGAACGGCTCATACGTGGTGTACCACCAAGCATGACTTGCATTGGCATATCCACTGGCTTGTTGCCGAACAATGGATCTTCAACAGTTAAGTGACGTGCTTCAGTCGCTTCACCGAGTACTGCAAACGGACAACGTTCACGTGCACAGATCGATTCGAATAACGGTAGAGATTGTGGACGGATCGCAAGCACATAACGCTCTTGCGCTTCGTTTGACCAGATTTCCATTGGTGACATGCCTGGCTCAAGCGATGGGATCTTACGCAGATCAAGCACCGCACCAAGCTCGTGGTCATTAACTAGTTCAGGCATGGCATTCGAGATACCGCCCGCACCGACGTCATGTACAGAAACGATCGGGTTCTCATCTTCCATGCGCCAGCAAGTATCGATGACTTCCTGACAACGGCGTTCCATTTCCGGGTTTTCACGTTGTACAGAAGCGAAGTCCAGGTTTTCACCCAGTTTACCGCTGTCTACAGATGATGCAGCACCACCGCCAAGGCCGATTAGCATGGCTGGACCGCCAAGTACGATTAACAGATCACCCGGCTGGATGGCATCTTTTTCCACGTGGTCTGGACGGATATTACCGTAACCACCCGCGATCATGATTGGCTTATGGAAACCTTTCACTTCGCCATTGACGTTTTGTTCGAAGGTACGGAAGTAACCCGTTAATGCTGGGCGACCAAATTCATTGTTAAACGCAGCACCACCCAATGGACCTTCAATCATGATTTGAAGTGGAGATGCCATACGTGAAGGTTTGCCGTAGTTTTCTTCCCAAGGCTGTTCAAAACCAGGAATATTTAGGTTAGATACGGTGAAACCCGTTAAACCAGCTTTCGGTTTACCACCACGACCAGTCGCACCTTCGTCACGAATCTCACCGCCTGAACCAGTTGCTGCACCAGCAAATGGTGCAATTGCTGTTGGGTGGTTGTGAGTTTCCACTTTCATCAGGATATGCGCGGCCTGGCTCTTGTATTTATAAACCTGATGACCATTGTCTTCTTGGGTTGGATAAAAACGCTGGGTATCCGAACCAACAATCACCGAAGCGTTGTCTTTATAAGCCGACAATACGTCTGTTGGTGATTCTTTATAGGTGTTCTTGATCATCTGGAACAATGACAATGGCTGAACTTCACCATCAATCGTCCATTCTGAACCGAAGATTTTATGACGACAATGCTCAGAGTTGGCTTGAGCAAACATCATCAGTTCGATGTCATTTGGATTACGGCCTAGCTTGATGAAAGCTTCAGTCAGGTAATCAATTTCATCCATTGATAATGCAAAACCAAACTCGTTGTTGGCTTTTACAAGTGCTTCTTTACCTTCACCCAGAATATCAATCGAGTTCAGTGGTTTTGGCGCAGTTTCCACAAATAATACCGCAGCATCTTCAATCGCATTGAATACGCTTTCGGTCATACGGTCGTGAAGTACTTGCAATGCTTCTTTAGAAAGCTCTTTTACGCCCTTCAAAGTAAATAAAACGCCGCGTTCAAGTCGATGAACCGGCGTATTACAGTTTTTGAAAATGTCCGTCGCTTTAGAGGACCAAGGAGAGATGGTTCCGACGCGCGGTGTGACTAAAATCTGGATTTCATCACTTGCAGCCTGGTGCAATTCAAAAGATTGACCATCGTTGAGAAGCTGTAAAGCGGATTGCTGTTGTTGCTCGCTGAGCGCTTGGTCAAAGAGGTAGACCCATTGACTTTCAATTGATTGAACAGAACTAATTGACGTCAAACGCGATAATAGTTGAGTTTTCTTAAAAGAAGAATGTGCGGGTGCACCGGCAACGATAAACATGCTGATTTTGGCTCCACGGGATGGTATGAACAACCATGCCACAATGTGACTTGAGAGAGCGCATATTCTACTGTGAAATAAGGAAATCGGCTAGATGCCAAATCAGAAAACTACGTCTGAAATATCCTGGACTTTTAAAATATTTCGTTTATTTTCAGTCAGGAAAATTGAATGTAGTCGCACAGGTTAACACATTTTTTTCAAGAAAAATCAAAACCGCTTCAGAATAATTTTCTGCATAAAAATTGTATTATTTTTCAACAACAATCGGGACAAAATCAAATTCAGGTTTTATTGTCATGACCTGCCAAAACTCCTATTTAGGCCAAAATGAAATACTTGATTACAAGATTTCATGAAGTCGTATTTTTTGCAGACTGTTTTTAATTATTTTGATTGACTCTTAACTTTGACTTTTAAGATTAGAAAACTGGTTAAAGGTCTTCTGCCTTTATGAAATACAAAGAGCAATTCTCCGCTCGTCTCCGCCATTACAGCATCCGACAAAAATTACTCCGCCATATAAATGAGTAATTAATAATGAGTGGTATTTTAATTTGACATCATCTGCGGGGAAAAAACCGGACACCTACTCTCATCTTCTAAAAGAATAAAAATAAAATCCCTTATTTGATCCCTTTATTCTTTCATATTTGATATTTATTTTCTCAGATCATAATTAAGCGAAATTTACTCATCTAAAAGACCAAAAATGATATAGACAAAATTATCCTATCATAGCCAATATTTTGAAATTTCATCACTTATTCATTAGTTCTATTATGCGTAAAAAGCAGAATATAAATAGCAAAACACCATTCGTATTTATGAGAATAACCCACAAGGAATTATGAGGTCTATATAAAAAAATAATGAAGAAATGATTAGGGTGTGTTGACACTTT
>DDAT01000036.1:0-9064 GCA_002332985.1 Acinetobacter lwoffii
GTTATTTGCAACAGTGCCCTTCAGCTTACCATTCGTGGTTATTTGCAACAGTGCCGTAATTCCACCCAGGAAGAATGCCAAGCCCTGGAAAGATTCTAAAATCAGTTCAATAGAACGAAATGAGTTACTTCAAACGGTTAAGCATTTAGGCAGAACCCTATGGAAAAAATGGTCGGGCTATCACCGTCGCAGTTTGGTGGAAACCAAGATGCATTGCATCAAATTATTAGGAGATAAGCTGACGGCAAGACATTTTCAAAGTCAGGTCAATGAAGTTCATGCGCGTGTGGCAGTTCTGAATAGATTTACGGAATTAGGTAGACCTCACACCCAAGTTGTCACTTAAATTTGAATGGATTGGGGAAAACTCAGCTTTTGAATGTTTATGCAACAAAGCCGGTTTTAGTTATAAACTTATTCATTCAGGAATTATATTGCTGAATGAATAAGTCTAATTGATTTATTTATGCAACCCAACTATTCATTTGATTCATTTGATTCATTTGATTCATTTGATTCATTATTTTTAACTTGTTTTTGTTTAGAATTTTCAACTTTAGAAGCTTTTAAATTCTTTTCAAGAAATAACAAGCCGCCATCTGCATAACTAAAACTTGCGATACTAAAGAATGCACTAGATCTCTTGCGAAAGTTAATTTAAGAGCGTCCAGTTCACCATTCCAGCAATTAAATTCATTCTTAGACCAAATCGTTTCCGTCTATTTCTATAGCGTTCTGTTAATATCCGAAAATATTTAAGTTTGCCGTTGATATGTTCAATTGTGATCCTACGCCGACTGATTTCTTGGTTGATCTGTTTTGCTATTTTGGGTAATGATAAATTCTTAGGTTTCTTGATTGGAATGAGTAACTTACTCTTAATCTGATGAAATCCTTTATAGGCTAAATCTGCCATAATACAAGGATAAATGATCATCTCCTTAAAATACTTACGCGCAATCGTCAGATCATGTTTTCTGCCACTTTCGACCTGTATACTTACAATTTGCTTTAGTCTTGGGTTAAAAATGACCTGTGTTTTTAGCGTATGTTTCTTCTTTTTACCACTATAGAATTTTCTTTGTTTTTTTGGGATGCTCAATCTGTGACTCAGTGACATCAACGATCACATAATCCCCCTCACTAAACTTTTGATTCCTTTTAGGCAATGCGAAAATCCGTGATTGAATCAGAGCATTTTCAACTTTATGAATAGTACGATTCACATTGCTTTCAGCTAGGTTATAGTCAGCGGATAACTCAATTTGAGTTCTATAACAGCGTAAGTAATTTAAAGTTAACAACAATTGATCCTCTAAACACAACGAATGAGGTCTTCCAGATTTTTTCTTGGCAAGTTCAGCGTGTTGTAACACCGATACCATTTTTAAGAATAATGGACGAGGAACTCCAACGAGTCGTTTAAATTCCCCATCATTAAATCGAGTTAAATTTTCATATTTCATGGGGCTAGTATAAACAATTTTTTACTTTCGCAAGAGATCTACTAATTAACAGTAATTTAGTACAAAATTTATTTTTGAATAGCATGTTTATTTACTCTCATTTAATACTTGTTAGATATTCTAACTTTAAAGAATTAACACCCAGAGGACTCATAAATTACATTCTTGTAATTTTAAAATGTCTCAGGATGGTGTTTAAAGTGCGTGTGATAAATAGAAGTGTAATACAGGAAAATGGTAAGGTTTATCAGCCTAGTCATCTGTCCATTATGTAGAAAGAGCAGCACTTTAATGTTTATGCTGTTCCAATGTATTACATTCCTTACTTTCTATTTGTAACGTAATTTCAGTAATATTATGATTATGTTTTAGAACTTCTAAGGCCTTTTGATAGAGTTGATCTGTATTGCTATTCGGAGCAACCAAATGAGCAGTTAAATGAATATTTTTTGAGGATATAGCCCAGACTTTCAACTGATGAATCCCTTCAACGCCCTCTAGCTTCAATAAATCATTTCTTAACGACTCAATATCAATCTCATCAGGAACTCCTTCAAGCAGAATATTAATACTTTGTTTTAATAAAATCCAAGTTCGAGGTAAGACCCAGAAGCCAATTAACACAGCGATTACGGTATCAACCCACATCCACTGGGTAAAATAAATAACTATTCCTCCGATAATCACGCCTATCGATCCTAGAGCATCACTAAGAACTTCTAAATATGCACCTTTTATATTTAGACTTCCTTCAGCACTAGCAGAAAGGATTTTCATTGAAATCAAATTTACGACCAAACCAATGACCGCGACAATCATCATTTCAACACTTTGAATTTCAGCAGGGTTCGTAAAACGTTGATAAGCTTCATATACAATATATATTGCTACCACAAAAAGCATCACCGCATTAAACAGAGCCGCTAAAATTTCAAATCGCTGATAGCCAAAAGTTCTTTTATCATCTGCGGCTTTTTTACCAATTTTGATAGCGGCAAGAGCAATAGCTAAAGCGGCTACATCAGTAAACATATGAGCTGCATCAGATAACAAAGCCAAACTTTGGGTAATAAAAGCAGCGACAACTTCTACTATTAAAAAAGTAGTCGTTAAACCTAAGGCAACCATTAACTTCTTACTATTTTCTTCAGTAACAACCGCATGGCTATGATCATGATGTTCTGACATAAAATATTTTCCTTATTCTATTTATGATGAGCAGAGATATTGGATAACAGCCAATATCTCTGCTGTAAATCGACTAATCTATTGGATTAAGAAACTTTCTTTTCATTCATCCAGCGGTACAGTACGGGCAATAAAACCAATGTAAGCAGGGTAGAGGAGATAATTCCTCCAATAACCACTGTTGCTAAAGGTCTCTGTACTTCTGCCCCAGTTCCGGTTGCCAAAGCCATCGGGACAAACCCAAGGGACGCCACACAAGCGGTCATCAGCACAGGTCTAAGACGCAAAATTGCACCCTGCCACGTTGCATAATAAAGGTCATATTGTTGTCGCAACTCTTTGATAAAGGTGAGCATGACTAAGCCATTCAGTACAGCCACCCCCGATAGTGCAATGAAGCCAACCCCTGCTGACATGGATAATGGAATGTCACGCAACCACAACGCGATTAAGCCTCCACATAAGGCAAACGGTACACCACTAAAGACCAGTAAGCTTTCTTTGATATTATGGAATACAGCCATCAATAAAATAAAGATCGTCAACAATGCGAGCGGAACCACCAATTGCATACGCGCTTTTGCAGACATCAGATTTTGAAATTGACCGCCATAATCTATCCAATAACCGCTTGGTAATTCCTGTTTGGATAACGTGCTCTGAAGCTCTGTTACGAATGAGCCTAAATCACGTCCTTCTACATTTGCAGTAATAACCACTCGACGTTTACCATTTTCACGGCTGACCTGATTAATACCCAGGATATTTTCAACGCGTGCCACATCTTGCAGTTGGACTAAACCACCATTCGGCAATTGAATAGGAAGTAGCGCTAACTGTTCAGGACTACGCTGGGATTCATCTAGACGGATGACAAAATCAAAACGCTTGTCTCCCTGTAAAATTGTTCCAACATTCTGGCCACCGACACTTGTAGCTACCAGATCCTGAATTGCTCTTACCGACAAGCCATATTGTGCAGCTCTGGACTTATCCACCTCTACATTCAACAAGGGTAAGCCACTGGTCTGTTCTACATTAACGGCTGTCGCGCCTGAAATTGAGTTAATTTTTTGAGAAATTTTATTCGCTTCGCGATTTAGAATCTCCATGTCATCACCAAATAATTTGACACCCACATCACTTCGCACCCCTGAAATTAACTCGTTAAAGCGCAGTTCAATGGGTTGCGAGAACTCACTGTTATTTCCCGGCAATGTCGCTAAGAAAGTAATCATTCTTTGGCGAAGCTCATCAATCGTTTGTTTTGGATCAGGCCATTCATCATGAGGTTTTAACAGTACCACGCCATCTGAAATGTTGGGTGGCATAACATCTGTGGCCACTTCTGCTGTACCGGTACGAGCAAAGATCGCTTTAATTTCAGGAAATTCTTTCAACAGTAACTTTTCAGTATTTTCCTGCATTCTCAGTGACTGTTCTAACCCTGTACTTGGGGAACGCATTTGCTGAACAGCAAAATCACCTTCACCCAGTTGAGGTGCAAACTCGCTACCTGTTTGAGTGGCTAGCACGCCCGTAAGCACTAAAATACAGGCAGCCACAATAGTCACAAATAAACGAAGCTCATAGGCTTTATCTAAAAGCAGTTCATATTTGGTTTTAAGCCAATGCATCCAGCGACTTTCGGTTTCCTTGACTTCTCCAGTGACAAATAGGGCAACTGCGGCTGGCACAAAAGTGACAGATAAAATCATGGCCCCAATTAAAGCCAGTACAACAGTCATTGCCATAGGATGGAAAAGTTTGGCTTCTACACCCGTCAGGGTAAAGATAGGTAGATAAACCACCAAAATAATTAACTGTCCAAAAATCAGAGGACGACGCGCCTGTTTTGCAGCCAAGAAGACTTCTTTAAATCTTTCAGAACGGCTAAGTAAACCACCTTTCAGCTTCTGAGCTTCTGCTAGCCGACGGATACAGTTTTCTACAATAACCACTGCACCATCAATAATAATACCGAAGTCCAGTGCCCCTAAACTCATCAGATTTGCACTAATCTTCTGCTCTGCCATTCCCGTCAAGGTAAACAGCATTGACAGTGGAATAACGCAAGCCGTGATCAGCGCAGCACGGAAATTACCTAGAAAGAGAAATAAAATAACAATGACGAGGATTGCACCCTCAATCAAATTTTTCTGAACGGTTTTGATCGCCCGATCAACCAAATGCGTACGGTCATACACAGTCTCAATCACCACACCTTTAGGTAGCGATTGCTGGATCGATTGCACCTTTTCATCAATGGCTTGAGCAACGGTACGGCTATTTTCTCCCATCATCATCATGGCAATACCCAATACAGTTTCTTCACCATTATAGGTTGCAGCCCCTGTTCTTAAGTCATGACCAATTGAGACATTGGCGACATCTGCCACCCGAATCGGATAGCCGTTTTTATTGGCAATACTGATGTTCTGGATATCTTCAATCGTGTTTAAAGTGCCGGGAACACGAACCGTTAGCTGTTGTCCATTTTTCTCAATATAGCCAGCACCACGGTTTTCATTATTCTCTGTTAAGGCAGTTTGTAAATCAGACAAAGGAATTTGCAATTGTTGCAATCGGTTCAGATCAGGGGCAACCACATAGGTTTTATTAAAGCCACCGATACTGTTGATCTCAGCAACGCCTTTTACGCGCTGTAATTGCGGTCTTACAATCCAATCCTGAATTTCACGTAAATCCATCGCCGAATAAGGGGTTCCATCCGGCTTTTTAGCATTTGGTTCGGCTTTAATCACCCATTGATAGATTTCACCTAAACCTGTCGAAATAGGCGACATGTTAGGTTGCACATCTTCAGGCATTTCTCCCATTGCTTCTTGCAAGCGCTGGTTGATAAGCTGTCTGGCCCAGTAAATATCCGTGCCATCTTCAAAAATGATGGTCACTTGCGATAAGCCGTAGCGTGAAATCGAACGGGTTTGTTCCATTTTCGGCATGCCTGACATGGCATTCTCGATTGGATATGTAATCCGCTGTTCCATTTCTAAAGCCGTAAAACCATTGGCTGAAGTGTTAATCTGCACCTGAGTATTGGTAATATCTGGTACAGCATCAATCGGTAACTTTTGATAACTATAAATACCAATAGCAATCCAAGCCGCAATAAACAGCATGACCCAGATTGCGTTATGGATAGAAAACTGGATCAGTCGATCAAACAGTCCTTCAGGTTTTACCGATTCGTGGTCTGGAATTTGAGGAGTTTCAGTGCTCATGTGAAGCCTCTCCTTTTTCCAGCTCGGATTTCAGTAAAAAACTGCCTTGAGCGGCATATTTTTGTCCCTGACTAAGCCCACTCACCACTTCAATCCATTGGCTCTCCCCAGATGATTGCCCTAATTTCACAGGTTGCGGACTGAATTCAACTTTTTGTCCATGCTGAGTGGCGACAAAAACCACATCTTTTCCATCGACATTCTGAACTGCGGACTTAAGTACCCGTAATGCGGTACTTTCACTCCGTTGTTGCAACTGTACGTTCACCATCAAGTTTGGACGTAATTCGGTTGCATTCGATTCAACTTTTGCTCGCACCTGAAGACGACCTGTTTGAATATCCGCTTCAGTATTTAAAGTCTGAATAACAGCTTGATAAACCTTTTCTGTTTGCAAGGATTTAAATTCGATCTTTTGATTCGGGGCTAAGCCCATAATTTCAGAATTTGGAACAATAAATTCAAGCCAGAGTTGATCTAACCGGTCTATCGTAAAGAGTTGATCGGCTAACTGAACATTTTCCCCGAGAACCAAATCCTTTTTACTGATCACGCCAGAAATTGGGGCTTTTAAAATATAGCGCCCGTTACTAGCATTCACTGCACCAAATGCGCTTAAACGTGATTGGGCCGCTTGAACCTGAATTTGTGCCCGTTTATAACTGTTATAAGCCCGTTGATAGTCCTGTTTTGCTGAGATACCCTGTGACCACAATTGACGCTCACGCTCAAAGTCTTGTTTCGCCAGTTCCAGATTGGTTTGTTCAATTTTAAGATTGGCCTGCTGATCAACTAGATCAGGAACAAGCAATGTAGCCAAAGGCTGCCCTTTCTGAACTTTTTGGCCGAGTTCTACATAAACATTTTCTACATGACCGCTAAAACTCGGTGAGACATGCGCTTGCTGATCCGTATTCACATTCAGTTTGGCAGGATAAGAACTTAATTTAACCACCGGACCTTGATCGACCGCTGATAACTGTATGCCCTGTTCCACCAGTTGCTTGGCCGTCAGGCTCACGCCTTCTGCATGCTCTTCGGTTTCACCGCCATGTTCTTCACTTCCATGTTCCTCTGCGCCTTCTTCCTCTGCATGTTCATCTGATGTTTCAGATTTATTCTTACCCGACAAGATCAAGAAAATACTGAGGAGTACGGTTGCGCCGATGACAAAACCAATCAGTAGAGGTTGAGAGATTTTTCCGCTCTGTTTTTTTAAGCTGTTTTTAAGATCGAACATGTTAATTTCCCCCACCAATGACAGGCATGGCCTGTATGTCTTGCCATAAGTTTTGATTGATTTGTGCAATAGCATCTTTCGACATGACTTCACTTGGGCTAATGCCTAAGCTCAAACTTTCTGCTTCAATGGCCTTTTGCCAGCCATCCCGTAACAACTGGACTTTACGCAGACGGATGTCTTGTAATTGAAGCGTGGCTTGCTGAACATCGGTTAAAGCAAACTTGCCTGCCAAGAAACCTTGTAGCGTCTTACTTTGAACTTGAGTCGCCAAAGGAATTTGAGTCTCGTCAACGACTTTGAATTGCAGCTCTAAACCCTGCAACTCGGTTAAAATTGTGCCTATTTGCAGCGCATTTTGCTTCAGATAAAACTCTTTCTGACGCTCTAATAAGTTCATTTTTTCTTGCGCGATTTTTATGCCATTTTGCTGACGATCGAAAATATTAAGCGGTACACTGACTCCGACTACTAATTGATTTTGTGTGGAGTTTTCCAAGGATTGGGTGCGGTTGACACCTAGGTTTAAAGTGGGGTTAGGACGTGCCTTTGCCCTTAGTTGATCAACCGTTGCTTGAGACTCTAATACCAGTAAAGCTCGATATTTCTCAACGTAGTTTTCCGCTAAATATTCTTGAACCTGCTGATGAGTCGATTTTGGCCAGAGCTTTTGTGAAGAGAGGTTTACCTGCAATGACTTATCAGAGGTTCCCCATAAATTTGATAATTGTTGGGTGGCCACTTGGACTTGTAAGTCGGCCTGTCTAAAAAGACGGATATTTTCAGCATGACTTAAACGTGCGCGATTCACATCTACTTGCGCGATACCGCCCGCAGTAAAGCGCTTCTCGATCGCTTTAAGGTTTTCTTCGCTCACCCGAAGTTGTTCATTGACAATGTTTCTTTCAAGTTCGGCAATGGCCAGTTGTGACCATACATATTTCACTGCAAGCTCAATTTGCGCTTGATAAATCTTCTGCTTCAGTGCTGTTTTATCTGTAGAGAGACTGGCTAATTTTTGGTTTGCTTTTCGCTCACCAAAAATATCCAAGGGTTGTGATATGCCAATGGCAAGCTCTTTTTCATTATTTGAACCAAAGCCCGTTTGTTCAACTGACAATTCAGGATTTTTAAACAGCTTACTTTGCTGAAGATTCGTGGCATTAATACTATTTTGCGTTTCCCAGAAATTTTGGGACGCTTGATATTGGTTAACCTGCTCAATAGCTTGCTGCAGCGTTAAATCTTGAGTACTGGCGACTACGGAAGTACTGATGCTGATCATTGCAGATAGCAAGATACCGCTACCTAAGGCTGACCAGGATAAATTCAGGATGGAGGTATCCTGATGTAATTTGTTTTTTGACATGAAAATGCCCCACGCATAATGAAATTAGGAGTGGTGGGCTTTTATAAGACTACCCCACCAATAGTAGGGGCAAATCGGGAGGCGGGGTTAATTGATTCAGATAAGGGGATTTATAAAAAGTTATTCCCAAATAAGTTGGGGTAATGCCGGTCTCAAAATCAGCTTTAAGCTTCAGATCATCGGGTGGGTCAATCTGAATCACGATTGTATTTGAGAAATGACTGCACTTTTCGTTAAAACAAACCTTCTGACAATAGTCATAGATTTCTTTATAGTTTTCTAGGGAATAAAGTGCTTGACGAGGACTATCACTCTTTTCGTCTAAATCGATTGGATTAGAGAGTATTGAATTGGGTATGTTTGGCATTTCATGCAGACACGCGGCCTCTGCCACACTCCAAATATTCTGGAATGTGAATAAGAGTACCAATATCTGGATTAGAAATGTTTTTCTCTTCATACACAAATCTGTATTTAAAACACCAATAAAGAAGCTGTCCAGATCTATCAAAGATCTGATCACAGAATTTGAGTAACCTTAAACTTTTTGCAGCCT
>DDAT01000036.1:9285-9609 GCA_002332985.1 Acinetobacter lwoffii
TTGTTCAATAAGCTTTTGTTGCTTGATTATATTTTCTCTGATAGCACTGACATGTAAGTCAATTAATTCATTCACATCTGAACAATTTTTCTCAGGTTTGTCTTTATAGGTAAGTAATTGACGAATTTCATTCAAACTCATATTTAAAGTTCGGCAATTCAAAATAAATTTAATTCGCTCAACATAGCCTACATCGTAAAGGCGGTAATTTCCTTCCGTTCTTTCCGGTTCCGGAATTAAACCTTCCTTTTCATAAAACCTAATTGTTAATACTGAACATGAGGTTTTTTTAGAGAGTTCACCAATTTTTAAATGCATTGAGTT
>DDAT01000036.1:9838-11007 GCA_002332985.1 Acinetobacter lwoffii
TGTGGATGTAGTAAAGAAACACCATGCGAAGATAAGAAATCTCAACAAGAAAATCATCCATCAATTGCAGAAGCAAACAATTCAAAGAATTGTGATAATACGCTTAGCTGTTGTGGTGAAGAGGAAGAAGAAAAATCTTCATCTCCTTGCTGTAACACTTCAAACAGTTGTGAAGATACCGCTCAATCCTGTTGTGGTTCTGATCCCAAAGAAAATTTAAGCACTGAAGACGTTTTAAAAAATTCGCACTACATGAGTGAATACTTAGTTCCCAAAATGGATTGTTCTGCGGAAGAACAGATGGTTCGTATGGCGCTATCTTCAATTGATGGTGTTCAAAAACTCATCTTTGATTTACCTAACCGTTCTTTAAAGGTTCTACATAATCAAAAAGATGAAAATATAACCACCAAACTTGAAGCTTTGGGTCTTGGTGCAAAGCTTGTGAAGACTGAAACTTATATAAGCAATCAACAGGCTAAGCAAACAAGTACCTACACCATTCCTAAAATGGATTGCTCTGCTGAAGAGCAAATGGTCCGTATGGCTCTTGCAGATATTGAAGCAGTTAAAGGTCTTACTTTTGATCTTCCCAATCGAAAACTGAAAGTCTTCCATAATGAAGGGATTCAGCAAATTACGGCTAAACTCGAAGGACTGGGTTTTGGGGCGAAACTTGATGAAACACAGCTTTCTTCAGGCGATATACCTAATGAACCTGATCCTGTGAGACAAGCTAAAGTACTTAAACTGTTATTAGGTATTAATGCTCTACTTTTCTTTATAGAATTCATCAGCGGTATTATTGCTGCGTCTACAGGATTGATTGCTGATTCTCTAGATATGTTTGCCGATGCAGCCGTTTATGGTATTGCGCTATATGCCGTCGGAAAAGCTGCGAAATATCAAGTGAAAGCAGCCCATTTCGCAGGTTGGATTCAGTTATTACTTGCTGTCATCGTGATTATTGATGTCATTAGACGATTCATGTTTGGAAGCGAGCCAGAATCAACGCTCATGATTGTTATTGGCCTGCTCGCACTTATAGCTAACGTGACATGCTTATATCTTATTTCTGGTCATCGAGAAGATGGCGCACATATGAAAGCCAGTTGGATTTTCTCGGCGAGTGATGTTGTCGTACATATGGGCGTTATATTTGCCGGTGT
>DDAT01000021.1:0-38796 GCA_002332985.1 Acinetobacter lwoffii
CAATGAAATTATCGTATTGTGCTTTAAATTGAATTTTTGAACCGTCAGTATTGGGGTCTGCATAACGCATAATCTATTCCTTTATATGATTGTTAGTGGTGCAGGTCGAGCGCATGTTGCCGATCAAAAAATATAGGCGCTTCTGCATTCAGCTCTACTATAAAGAGGGAAAAAGACGGGCGGTTGTTTGTTTACAGGCTTGCTACAAAAGACAATATTTGGAGACAAGCGGTAGAATAATAAAAATTATAAATTCTCAAGCCTTAAATTTAAAAACAATGAGTTATAGTGGTTATAAAACATCGAAAGATTGGCATATTTTCAATGCACTTGATTACATTTCGACCTAGTCATGATTCAAAAGAAGCCAGGCAAGAGAAATGAGGGTAAGTTTCATTTCTTCTTCCGCGTTTATCTAAAGTCCTTTGTCATGCAGCCATTGAAACAGTTGCTGATAAACCTGCTCACGAACAGATTGCTCTGAAAGTACCAGATCATGTAAACCGTTCTGAATACTTTGAACCGTGACATCGCCTTTAATTTTTTTGGCATATTTCTGAATGTCTTTAATGCCTAGAATTACATCGCTGCTCTGTGCGGCTTTGCCCCATTTTTTAGGATATAAGGTCTGATGCGAATGCATGATCAATACCGGAATATCGAGCTGAACACCGCGATGAATTTCTTTCTGTGCCTCATGAATGGCACGAATAAAACTGATCCGAACCATCGGGTAGCGGGTCTTTTTCCAGTCCAGACTGAAGTCCCATTCGCCTTTTAAATCCTTATGCAGGCTGGTGGCATACCACTTGTTCAGCTCGCTTGGAAATTTAAGATTGGGAAAAATTTTAGCCAGTCTGCTCAGTTGCGGAATGCCAAGCGCACGTTTGATTGGATTCATATTGAAGTCATAAAATGGACTATTGACCCAAAGCGCTTTGATTAAAGGGTGCTGCGGATGATGTGCCGCATATAAGGTCGTGGTCAGGCCGCCGGTAGAATGACCACAGAGCAGGGCAGCATCGTGGCCCTCAGCTGCTATAATGTCGAGGGCTTGGGTAATTTCTGCATCATATTCAGCTAGGTCATAGACGTTATAATATTTTTGATGCGGCAGAATCGAACGTCCGTACTTTCTTAAATCCAGCGCATAAAAATCAAAACCATGCTGATTAAAGCGCTCTGCCATTTCGGTCTGAAAAAAATAATCGATAAAGCCGTGAATATATAAAACTGCTTTTTTTGTGGGTTGGGCTGCTTTTTTACGGATCAGGGTTGCTACGACTTTGCCCTCATAATCATCGGGAAAGTTTAAGGTCGCTTGCTCATAGCCTGTTCCCAAAATATCGGGCTGATAAAGCGGTTGCAGTTCACTCATTTTTATACTCGTTCATCTTATTAAATTTATGCTTTATCCTTGATGAGCTGAGGTTTTTTGTCAAACAGATCTTGCTACCGATTTAAATTAAAAATACGAATACGGGTTAATTTAAAAAACCGTTCAGAACCTGGCTGAAAATGAGTGTTATCAGATTATAAAATCCTGCTACAAGTATTATAAATTTGCTAAATGACCCAAGCGGCTAAAATCAGGATAAGCTATATAAAATAACGAGAGTGATGTCATTATTTTGGCAGAACTGCCGAAGATTGATTAGATGAGTTAAATAATGCCCAGAGAAAATTTGAACAGTAAACGCCCTTTATATATTCCTTATGCTGGAAATACTCTGCTAGAACTCCCACTACTCAATAAAGGCTCTGCATTTTCTGAAGAAGAGCGTAGAAGCTTTAACTTGCATGGCTTGATTCCTCATGTCACCGAGACGATTGAGGAGCAAAGTCAGCGTTCTTATCAGCAGTATTGTGCTTTTAGCAGTGATATTAACAAGCATATTTATTTGCGGAATATTCAGGATACCAATGAGACCCTGTTTTACCATCTGATTGAAAATCACCTCAGTGAGATGATGCCGATTATCTATACCCCGACTGTGGGTGAGGCATGTCAGCGCTTTTCTGATATCTATCGTCGTCATCGTGGGATTTTTATTTCCTATCCTGACCGTGATCAGATCGACCAGATTATTCACAATATCAATAAAAAGAACGTGAAAGTGATTGTGATCACAGATGGTGAGCGCATTCTGGGTCTTGGAGATCAGGGCATTGGTGGTATGGGGATTCCAATTGGAAAACTGGCACTCTACACCGCATGTGGCGGGATCAGTCCGGCCTATACCTTACCGATTACTCTTGATGTCGGTACCAATAATCAGCAGTTGTTGAATGACCCGATTTATATGGGCTGGCGTGAACCGCGAATCAGTGGCGATGAATACTATGCTTTTGTCGAAACGGTGATTCAGGCGATTCAACAGCGCTGGCCAGATGCCTTAATTCAGTTTGAAGACTTTGCACAGAAAAATGCCATGCCTTTACTGGAAAAGTATCGTGATCGAATCTGTTGTTTCAATGATGATATTCAGGGCACCGCAGCAGTGTCTGTGGGCAGCCTGATTGCTGCTTCGCGCGCAGCAGGAAAACAGCTTAAAGATCAGGTAGTTACTTTCCTGGGTGCTGGTTCAGCCGGTTGCGGGATTGCAGAACAGATCATTAAGCAAATGATTGCTGAGGGCTTGAGTGATGTTGAAGCGCGTGCACGCGTGTTTATGGTCGACCGCTTTGGTCTGATCACAGAAAATCAGCCGAATTTACTGGACTTCCAGCGCAAACTGGCACAGCCTCTTGAAAATGTAGAAAGCTGGGCAGATGCTGAGAGCATGACTTCTCTACTGGATGTAGTTAAGCGTGCCAAACCGACGGTACTGATTGGCGTATCTGGACAGCCAGGTTTATTCACTCAGGAAGTGATTGAAGCCATGGCTGAAAACAGTGTGCAACCGATTATTTTTCCTTTATCTAACCCGACTTCCCGCGTAGAAGCTGTTCCGGCCGATATCTTGCAATGGACCAATGGCAGAGCATTGATTGCGACGGGTAGCCCATTTGCACCAGTGAATTATCAGGGACAGATTCATCATATTTCCCAATGCAATAACTCTTATATTTTCCCGGGTATCGGTTTGGGTGTAGTTGCTTCAGGTGCAAAACGTGTCACGGATAATATGCTGATGGCCTCGAGTAATGCCTTGGCGGACTGTTCTCCGAAACTGAAAGATCCTCAGGCAGATTTATTGCCGAATCTGGATTGTTTACAGTCAATTTCGAAGCAGATTGCCTTAAAAGTGGCACTTGCTGCGATTGAAGACGGAGTAGCACCGAAAGTCAGTGTAGAAGAATTGCAGCTAGCAATAGAGCATAATTTCTGGACACCGCAATACCGTAACTATCAGCGAATTACCTTTTAATTATATTGGAAATGGACTCTGTATTGTGGCTAGTGGTTTGCTAGCTTAAGTTCATCTGATGCGTGGGTGAAATATAAAAAGCCCTGATCTTTTGATGAGGGCTTTTTTTATTGTCGTAGGGGTGCCATGGTCACACCTTGGTTATAAAATCAGAAAGTACTTTAAGAATTTTTTATTGAGTGAAATAAAAATGAAAGGATCATTTAAAGAAAATAACATCAGCATAAAAAAAAGCCCCGATCTTTCGATCAGGGCTTTTTTAGAATCTGGAGCGGGAAAGGAGACTCGAACTCCCGACCCCAACCTTGGCAAGGTTATGCTCTACCAACTGAGCTATTCCCGCGGAGTCTATAAAGTTTTTTAAATGAAAAAACTAAATGAAAAAATTTTGAGCGGGAAAGGAGACTCGAACTCCCGACCCCAACCTTGGCAAGGTTATGCTCTACCAACTGAGCTATTCCCGCATGCCGTGTATAATACAGCATGCAAAAATGTGGTCAACACCTTTGTTAAAAATCTTGCATCAATTGCATAAAATAAAAGCAAAATGCTGTAGACCAGACAATAAATAACCAATATTCATATAGAAATCAATGAAATTTCGCCACAATCAACGGATTGCACCTGAACAGATTACCGAAATACTCGGCAGAACAAGGTATACTGGGATTATATTTTTGAAGATTGGAGTCAGGCCATGAGCTTAGAACAACAACTGAAAGATCGTTTGGCGCAATTATCCCCAACCCATTTGGAAGTGGTGAATGAGTCTTCGGGTCATGGCGGTTATTTTCCGGGAAAAGAATCGCATTTTAAAACCGTGATTGTGAGTCAGGCATTTGCCGGTTTGCGCCCCGTCCAGCGTCATCAGAAAGTCTATGCTGCTGCAGGTGATTTGCTGTCGAAAGACAAGATTCATGCGCTGGCCATTCATGCATTTTTGCCTGAAGAATGGGCAGGTCAGGACACCACCAGTCCGGCTTGTGCACACGCACCAAAAAACTAAGAGGACATGATGGAAACCCAACTTTTAGTCAAGATTATCCATATGTCGGCAGCAGGACTGGCGATTGTCGCCATTCTTGCCCGTGCCTTGACCTTGTTTGTCGGTACACAAGGGAATTCACCTAATCCGGTGGCACGTACAGCACTAGTCGCTTTACAGCATTTAGCTATCACGGTGATTGCACTGACCGGCATTGTGTCGCTCGTCCTGAAAGACTTTGATGTACAGCCTTGGTTTTATGCCAAAGTCATTTTATTTTTGGTACTGGTGTCCTCGTTAGGCAAAGCCTATAAAAAAGATGATTCTATCTTGCTATCGCAGCGTCGGGCTGGCTTAGTTATTGCTGTAGTTTCGTTGGTGTCTATTCTGGCTTTGGTAATGATCAAGCCGAATTTTGGCTAAAAGCAAGCTGGCTGTGATGATCAGCACAGCCAGTCCATGCAAATAATTAAAAAATACAAATGTGGTAAAAGTAATTAAAAATGTGAGGAGGGGGACATGCGTACACGTGTGGTATTTAATCAAAAGGGTGGGGTAGGCAAGTCGAGTATTACTGTCAATCTGGCAGCGATCAGTGCACATCAGGGTTTAAAAACCTTATTGATTGACCTGGATCCGCAGGCCAACTCTAGCCAGTATGTGCTGGGTGATGATGCGACGTATTCTAGTGACAAGCCGGCACTCGAACCGAATATCGAAAACTATTTTGAAGATGTACTCGGTAATCAGCAAAGCAAGGGCTTGCTTGGTAATGCGATTGGCTCGATTTTAAAAAGTCGTAGCAAAGGTCTGGAAAGCTATGTGCATCAATCTTCTTTTAAACATCTGGATGTTATTCCAGCTAGCCCGACACTGGGTGCATTGGCCCATGCACTGGAGTCCAAGCACAAGATTTATAAGCTACGAGATGCCTTGCAACAACTGTCGGGGCATTATGACCGGGTATTTATTGATACACCGCCTGCATTCAATTTCTTTACCCTCTCTGCTCTCATTGCGGCGAACCGCGTGCTGATTCCATTTGACTGTGATGTATTTTCTAAACGTGCCCTACAGACTCTGATTGAAAATGTCATTGAAACCCAGGATGACCATAATGAAGGGCTGGAAATCGAAGGGATTGTCGTGAACCAGTTTCAGGCACAGGCCAAATTACCGCGTGAAGTGGTACAACAGCTCAAAGATGAAGGCTTACCGGTCCTCGACAGTATGTTGCCACCCTCGATCTTGATGAAAGAATCTCATCAGAAAAATCAGCCTTTGATTCATTTGGCTACTGATCATAAATTGACTCAGGCCTATCAATCGTTGTTCAATGAGATAGAGCAGAATTAAGATCGAGTTAGCTATGAAACTTGTGAAAGTAAGCCTGAGTATTGCTGCACTGGCATTACTGAGTGCCTGTGCAACGCCGGTAAAACCGACTTATGTGTCGCCCACCCTCTATCAGACTTTGGGTTGTTCGCAATTACAGGGTGAATATAATCGTATTCAGCAGTATATCGACAATGGCGTTGAACCACCGAAACGTACTGGCGTCGGTGTGGGCATTGGTCTTGGCGGTGGTTGGGGTAGTCGCGGTGGATGGGGTATTGGCCCGAGTGTTTCAGTCAATATGGGACAGTCATCCGATACCAAAAGAACCGAACTGGCACGGCTTTTAGGCGAGCAGGAAGCGATTGTACAGGCCGCGCGTTATAAGAACTGTTCGATCATCGTTCGGCAGGCGACGCCTAAATAAATCATTCAACATTAAACGGATAAATGCTGACTTCGGGTCGGCATTTTTTATTGCTTTCACCAAGAATAGGGCGGTTTACATTAAGATAAAACTCACGGGAAATTGACCAGACTGTATATAAATCTGAAATTTATAAACTTGTTATCACACTCTCATATTGATTAAGCTACAACCTTGGCCCGGAAAAGTTCATTGCGATGATTGAAAATTGGTTATTTGTTTTAGGACTCATTGCTGTACTGATGGTTCCAGGGCCCGCCAATGCCTTGGTGGCTAGTTCTGCTCATCAGCAGGGGCAGGCCAAAACCAGTCTCTATCTTCCTGCCATTTTGCTCGGCTATTTTTATGCCATTAATGTATGGGCCTTGGTGATTCATCTGGCGTCACCGATCTGGCCAAATTTTAAAGGCTTGGTCTATGTGCTGAGTACCATCTGTGTGGGCTGGATGACCTTGCATTTATATAAGGCCCAGCAGTTAGAACGCTACAGCAAGAACCATCCGCAGATTCGCCCCTGGCAAATGTTTACAACTACCCTAAAAAATCCTAAAGCAGCATTGTTGGCCTCTGGAATTTTACCGATGGAAACCTGGCAAAGCCCGACCAACTTCGTTCTGGTTTTTGCTGCCTTTAGCTTGAGTACCGTTCCGGTCGGGATATTCTGGATGGTCTTTGGTCAGGCCATATTGACCAGTCCATCTGAAAAAATAAAAGCCGGCCTCATTTATAAAGGCGCGGCTCTATTTGTCCTGCTTTGTCTCATCCCACTCTTGATCAAGCTCTGGGATTAAACGCACAGGCTGTAAAAGAATCTTAATGTAAAAAGTTCTTAAGCTGTTTTACTTTTTTTGAGCTTTTGTTGAATAAAGCCAATCACACCTGGCAATACACTTAAAATAATGATGCCAAAAATTAGATAGGTGAAGTTGTCTTTGACGATCGGCATATTGCCAAACATATAGCCCAAAATGACAAATGAGCTAATCCAGGCAAATGCACCTACTACATTATAGGTCAGGAAATATTTGTAATTCATGCTGCCAGCACCGGCAACGAAGGGTGCAAAGGTACGGGCAAAAGGAACAAAACGCGCAAAAATAATGGTCTTACCACCATGTCTGGCAAAGAATTGCTGGGTCGCCAATAAGTGTTTTTTATTGATGAAGCGCGATTCAATCTCGAAAACCCGAGGACCAATATATTTACCAATATGATAATTCAGGGTGTCACCCAGAACTGCCGCAACAAACAAGAGTGGAATCAGCACCCATGGATCCATTGCACCAGTAGAGGCTGCCAGTGCACCTGCTGCAAATAGCAAGCTGTCGCCAGGCAGGAACGGCATGACCACCAGACCTGTTTCTACAAAGATAATCAGGAAAAGAATGGCATAAATCCAGATCCCGTAATTGGTGATAAATTCAAGCAAGTGATCATCAACATGCAAGATAAAATCAATCAGTTCCATGAGCCCAGTACAAGCAAAAGTGTGGTCAAATCCTAACAGCCCGGGGCATGAAAGTCAGTACCAGAAAGTAAAATAATTAAGGCTTCATCCATCTTCAATTAAGCAAAAATTTCTCTTACATATTATCTTCGGATTTTTATAAAAACAGGCTTAATTGGATTAAATCTTGAGCTTAAAAATATAAAAATGACAGACCAATCAAGGCATCCAAAGGGGTGCTTTATTCTGCTAGAAATATAATGCAATCAACTAAATGCATACCTCATGCGAATTGTGTGCTTAATGCGCTGAAAAATGTTAGAATACGGCGCTTATCTTTCGTTTGCCTTTCATAGTTGTTCGTCATGACTACCAATACTCAAATTACTGAAGATCGTATCCTGATTCTGGATTTCGGTTCTCAATATAGTCAGCTCATCGCACGTCGTGTCCGTGAAGCTGGTGTATATTCTGAAATGTATGCCTATGATATGTCTGAAGAAGACATTCGTGCATTTAATCCAAATGGTATCATCTTGTCTGGTGGACCTGAGAGCGTTCACCTTGAAGGCAGCCCGCGTGCGCCACAAGTGGTATTCGAGCTGGGTGTGCCGGTATTGGGTATTTGTTATGGTCTGCAAACCATGTGCGAACAACTTGGCGGTAAAGTTGAGCCAGGTACTGTGCATGAGTTTGGCTATGCAGAAGTAGATATTGTTGTACGTGACAAGCTGATCGGTAATTTACAGGACCGTGAAAACCAGCTGCATGTCTGGATGAGCCATGGCGATAAAGTTGCCCGTATTCCAGAAGGCTTCCAAATCACTGCACAGACGCCAAGCTGTCCAATTGCGATGGTTTCTGACGAAACTCGCCGTTTCTATGGTATTCAGTTCCATCCTGAAGTGACACATACTTCTAAAGGTGCAGAATTACTGTCGAACTTCGTTCATCAAATTTGTGGCTGTCGCGGTCTGTGGACGCCAGAACACATTATTGATCTACGTGTAGAACAGCTTCGCCAACAGATTGGTGATGAAAAAGTATTACTAGGACTTTCTGGTGGTGTGGATTCATCTGTAGTAGCAGCGCTGTTGCATAAAGCGATCGGTGATCAGCTGACCTGTGTATTTGTAGACAACGGTTTGCTTCGTTTGAACGAAGGCGATCAAGTGATGCAAATGTTTGCTGATAACATGGGTATCCGCGTGATTCGTGCTGATGCTGAAGAGCGTTTCTTGACTGCGCTTGCAGGTGAAGTTGATCCTGAAGCAAAACGTAAAATTATTGGCCGTGAATTTATTGCTGTCTTCGCTGAAGAAGCACGTAAATTAGATGGCGTAAAATTCCTTGCACAAGGTACGATTTATCCAGACGTGATTGAATCTGCTGCAAGCAAGCAGGGTAAGGCGCATGTGATTAAATCACACCATAATGTGGGTGGTTTACCAGCAGATCTAGCGTTTGAACTGGTTGAACCATTACGGGACTTATTTAAAGATGAAGTACGTAAATTGGGTACGACTTTAGGCTTGCCACACAGCATGATCTACCGTCATCCATTCCCGGGCCCAGGTCTAGGTGTGCGTATCTTGGGTGAAGTGAAAAAAGAATATGCAGACATTTTACGTCTTGCGGATGACATTTTCATGCAGGAACTGCGTGCCAGCGGCTGGTATGACAAGACTGCTCAAGCATTTGCAGTATTCCAGCCAGTAAAATCGGTGGGTGTAGTCGGTGATGGCCGTCGTTATGCATGGGTGATTGCACTGCGTGCGGTAGAAACGGTGGACTTTATGACGGCTCGTTTCGCGCATCTTCCTTATGATTTAGTCGATAAGATCTCGACCCGTATCATGAATGAAATTGCTGAAGTTTCTCGTGTTGTGTATGACGTATCGTCTAAACCACCAGCAACAATTGAATGGGAGTAATTTAGGGGTTTCGGACAGCACTGCTGTCCGCCTAAATTACGCCAAGCGCTATGCGCGTGGCAGTATCTGGTTTATCAGATATAACCTAATAAAAAAGAGCGCTTCGGCGCTCTTTTTTTGATTTATACTGAATAAAAATAAACCTTTAAAAGCTAAAAAATGCCTTTACCTACTTATGATCAATTAATGCTGCCTTTAATGAAATTATTATCAGAATTAAATGAGCCAATAAAAATTTCGGATGCTGCGAATATCCTAGCTGAACGTTCCAATTTACACGAAGAGGATTTAAATAAAATTCTTCCGAGCGGGAAAAATATATTTAAAGATAGAGTGGCATGGGCAAAGACCTACTTAGTTAAGGCGGGCTTAGTTCAACAACCGAAGAGAGCATATTGTGAGATTAGTAGCTTGGGTAGACAGGTTGATTTAAAAAGTTTAGATGCTATAACAAATGAATATTTAGCACAGTTCAACGGATTTTCAGATTTTAAATTAGGAAAGAAAAATAAAGATGAGTTTGGGATCGGGAATCTACAAGTTATTGAAAGCCTAAATAGTTACCAAGAAACTCAGACTCCAGAAGAAACAATCCAGAACACAACGGAATTATTAAAATCTGATTTGAAAAGTGATTTGCTTCAGATGGTAAAAGATAAATCTCCTTCATTTTTTGAAAGGCTGGTTGTCGATCTTCTGGTGGCAATGGGCTACGGCGGTTCACATCAAGATGCAGCTCAAGCGATTGGTAAAACCAACGATGGTGGAATTGATGGTGTAATTAGTGAAGATCGATTAGGGCTAGATAAAATTTACATCCAAGCGAAACGTTGGAAAGATACTGTTGGTCGTCCCGACATTCAACAGTTTAAAGGTGCTTTGGCCGATCAAGTTGCTAAGAAGGGTGTATTCATTACTACGTCAAGTTTCAGTAAAGAGGCCATTGAGTCGGCAAGAAAATCCGGTATTGTTTTAATTGATGGCGATAAGCTGACGTCTTTAATGATTGAATTTGGTTTAGGTGTACAAATAGAACGTAGTTTTCATATCTATAAAATCGACCAAGATCGTTTTGATGAAGATAATTTTTAACGGGTAATTTAAGCCGGTTTAACCTGCCAGTTTTGCAGCTCCCCAGCTAAACTTTGCTCCAGATCTGGATCATAAGCTTCAACCCGATTCCGTCCATTGGCTTTAGCCTGATATAAGGCAATATCGGCCTGTTTAATCAGGGTCATTAAATCTGTTTCACAGCTTTCCAGAATGGCAGCACCAATCGAAATGCTAAAACTGAAACGATGCTGGCTGTCTAGATCGATCACAATATTTTCAATGTTATGCCTTAAACGCTCGGCAACTTTTAGCGCTTCATCCAGAGAGGTTTCGGGTAAAAATGCAATAAATTCTTCACCGCCATAGCGTGCCAAAATATCATGCTGTCGCATTTCACTGCGTGTGCTCAGGGCAATCGTCTGTAAGACCTGATCTCCGATATCATGACCATAACGATCATTAATCTGCTTAAAATGATCCACATCAAATACCAGTAAATTCATAGGTACCGGTTGATCAAAATTCTGTTGTACCAGTTGTTGCGCGAGATATTCAAAACAGCGACGGTTATTCAGGCCGGTGAGGGAATCGGTATGGGCCATATTTTCAAAGGCCTGCCGGTTATGTTCATTCAGGGTATGCTGCAAGAATACCATGCATGGTTTTAAGGTCGAGCTCCAGCTAATATATAGACTGAAGGTCAATACTGGCAGATAAATCAGGGAAAATAAAAACATCTGGTACAGGTCAGATCGAGTATTGAAATATACACCGATGTAAATCATCAAAGTAATCAGACTCGAAGTAATCAAAGACGGCCAGAACCGGATCTGCACACATAAATTGGCCAACACAATAAAAACCAAGGAGGCATATTGATAAATGAGGGTATAAGCACTTTCAGACTGATTTAGATTAAAAAACCAGATGGCACTTGCGCCAATAATTGGGGTAGGTAAGAGTAAATCAAACACAGGTAAATTGCGGTAAGAGTGATACATCCAGATCGTGATCAGTACGATCAGAATGGTATAGCTAATTTTGGTCAAAATGAGCAAATTGAGAATATCATGCAGCACCAGAATATCGGCGAGGGTATAAGAGGCATATGCCAGCTGTGCGAATAAATTAACCTGTAACAAGTATTTTAAAGTGAGTTTTTCTGATGAGCATAGTAGGCTGGTTTTAAAGGCGCAGGAATACGAACCAGCGGATCTTGAAGAGCCTCCTGAATCAGGGTACGTGATTCTTTTTCGTTATCATGCGGCATGCAGCCTTCCCAAATTAAAATATATAAAAATGAATAAGATGAAATTTATATATAGTTGTATAAAAAATATTCTATTCTTTTGTTGGATATTTTAAAAGTGGAAGAATCAAATTTATTTTATAAAATCCCCGATTAACGCATTCTAAGAATGATCCTAGCTTATAGAACAGACCAATGATTCAGCTTTAATTCGCCGTTGACTGGGCCGGTTGAGTGCTTGGCTTAAATACATTCCAGGGATTTTCTGTCGTAGGCTTGGGCTTATTCAGCATATCTGGATGATAGACCTCAATCCGGTTTCGGCCAGACTTCTTGGCCTGATACAAGGCAATATCGGCTTGTTTGATCAGGTCTTCCAGAGGTTGGGTATGGGATTCCAGTTCTGCTACACCGATCGAAATGGTGAACCGGATGGCATGATTGGGTTCGACATAAATGTACTGCTTTTGAATTGCACAACGAATTCGTTCTGCAATCACCAAGCTGTCTTGCAGCTGAGTATCTTCCAGGAGGGCGATAAATTCTTCCCCACCAAAACGTGCCAGTACATCGCTATGCCGCATTTCTTTACGGGTCACTTCAGCAATCAGTTGTAGCACCCGATCACCAACATCATGCCCATAGCTATCATTAATATTTTTAAAATGATCGACATCAAACATCAACAGGCAGCTACTGGCATGTTTAGGCCATTGATGAATAGAGCGTTCAGCCATATCGACAAAATGGCGACGGTTGTAGAGCTGGGTCAAATCATCGGTATGCGCCAGATTCTTTAAGGTTTGATAGTTCCATTCATCGAGCAGGGAGCGCAGAAAAGAACGTCGCACATTTAGAATATTATTCCAGTTAATATAAATGCTAAAAAACCAGAGTGGACTAAAGACCACGCTAAAAATAAAAGCTTGAGAAGCACTCATGAATTGGGTCACCCCAAGCATGATAAATAGGGCAATCAAGATGGAGCAATAGACTGCGACTTTAAACTGGGTCTGTACACAGAGATTGGCGATGAGAATAAAGATCGCAGAGGCATAAATATAGGTGGCAACATGCGGACTGGTTGAAAGCGCGAGTAAGCCAATCCAGGCGGCTGCAGCCACCGTGGTGCCTATCGGCAAGATTCTGTCTAGAATCTGAATATTTTTATGTTTTTTAAACAAGTAATAACAGCAAAACATCGTGCCCAGAACCAAAACGACGCGCATCAGACCAGAAATAAAAAACATGTCTGGAATAATCAGAATATCGGCAAAGAAATACAGTAAAAAGGCTATTTGCGCCAGATAGTTAATCTGACGCAAGTTATGATGACTATGCGTATAGACATAATCATGAAAATACTGCTGAAACGGGGCAGGAATACGGGCATGAGGATCTGTCAGCGCCTGTTCAATCAGCTGACGGTTTTGCAGATCACATTCAGATAATTTCAGTGATTTATCGGTCGTCGAATTTTGAAAAGATACATTCGCCGTTGAATATATATTCTCATTCTGAGCAGACATGTCCTGGTCCAGTATTATTTTTATAGGTGCCTATTATGCCGTGATTGAGTAAAAAATAACCTCCCAAAAATTGGGTATCCAGGAAGTTTTTAAAGCTAAAACGTAACAAAATTTGTGTTTTGTAAAATTGAAAGTGATTGAAATACATGAATAATCATCTTATTCATTGGGATCTTTGGTTGTTGTTGCTCCGTTTCACGTGAAACATGGACTAATGACATTCGTTGATCTTCAGTTTATTTAAACTCATAACGCCATGTACCTAAATCATGATTGACTTGTTAAAACTCAAGTTTGGGGCTTTGAATATAAATCTCATCAGCTTTTCAGAATTTAAATTGATGGGACTAGTGAGGCGTTTTATACGTATCTAAATATTTCCAGGGATAGATTTTGCCCATAGACCCTGTACATTGTCCTGAACAGAGAGGCATCTTGAATCGGTCAAATACATGTCTCACCCACTCAAAAAGTAGAATGAAAATGCCGAGGTAAGCTCAGCCATGTCGAATAATAGTGATATTGAACTGTCGAATTCTGATGATTGTGAAAAGTATGTGAATCAGTTTATTCAGGAGTTTCCTTTACGTCGCGCGGAAATCGGACAGGGCACCGTGATTAAACGTGCCTTGCCAAGCAGACATAAGCGCATGATAGGTGCCTGGTGTTTTCTGGATCATGCGGGTCCGGCCATTTTCCCGCAAGGAGATGGTCTGGATATTGGTCCTCATCCACACATTGGTCTGCAGACCTTTACCTGGATGATCGAAGGCAGCATGATGCACAATGACAGTCTGGGAAATCAGCAATTGATTCGTCCCAAGCAGGTCAATCTGATGACCTCGGGCTATGGCATTTCACATACCGAAGTCTCTCCCGAGAGTGAAACGCATATGCATGCAGCGCAGTTATGGATTGCCTTGCCGGATGACAAGATCAATATGGCACCGGGTTTTGAACATTATCCTGAATTGCCGGTCATAAATGAGCAAGGCATTGAGTTTACTGTGCTGGTCGGAGAATATTTAAAAACGAGATCACCAGTTAAAGTGCATAGCGAACTGCTCGGAGTAGATCTGTATGCAGCTCAAAGTACCAGTGCGCGCTTGCCGCTGAATCCGAAATTTGAATATGGCTTTATGGTGCTTGAAGGGACGGCCAGCATTAATGGGCATGAACTGACTGAAGATAATATGCTGATCCTGGAGCCGGGGTTGCAGCAAGTCAATGCTGAAATTCATACCGGGAGCCGGGTGCTATTGATTGGTGGGGAACCATTTGAAAGCCCGATTTTACTGTGGTGGAATCTGGTTGGGCGTACGACAGAGGAACTTAAAATTGCGCGGGAACAATGGATTGAAGGCCATGAACGTTTTGGTTCCATTCCTGCCTATGATGGGCCACGTTTAGAAGCGCCTGCATTTCCAGACCAGATGCGGGCTTCCCGATAAATGCTAAAAATGATGAGAATGTAGAGCGCTGTCTGAATTGAACTTAAATAGTTAATCTGCAACATAGAATACATATCATTACAGTCATCAAAAAATGAGCTAGAGTCTGCTGCTTTTTGTTATGCTCAAAAAGTAAGAACAATAAAATCATGAGTCTAATATGCGTGTTTTACATCATCTTGAACAATCACGATCATTTCGTATTCTGTGGGCTATGGAAGAATTAGGACTGGATTACGAGGTTAAATACTATAAACGTCAGCCCAACCTTTCTGCGCCACCGGCCTTAAAACAGATTCATCCGCTGGGCAAAGCTCCGATTCTGGTCGATCAGTCGCAGGTACTGGCAGAATCTGCGGCGATCCTGGAATATTTGCAGGAAACTTATGATGAAATGCAGCAGTTTCGCCCAGAAGATATTGCTGACAAGGCCCAGTACCGTTACTGGATGCACTATGCGGAAGGCTCGTTAATGCCGCTGCTGGTGATGCAACTAGTGATGACCACTGTACCAAAACATACCCCGTTGCTGATTCGACCAGTCGCCAAGAAAATCTGTGATGGAGTGAAGAAGCAGTTTGTACAGAGCCGTTTAAAAGATCATATCCAGTTTCTGGAAAGCTATTTGAGCGAGCATGATTATTTTGCCGGACACTTCAGTTTTGCCGACATTCAGATGAGTTTTCCTTTGGAGGCCATGCAGAGCCGGACGGGTCAAAGCTATCCAGCGATTCAGGCCTATCTGAAACGAGTGTCGCAACGTGCGGCCTATGCGCGTGCACTGTCCAAAGAAAAACAGATCAGCTCTTAAACGCTTAAAAGAAAAGGTGCCGATGGCACCTTTTTTGATGGTTATATTACTCTGGAAAGCTGAGACGTTCTTTAGGGAAAACCACCTTAAAAGTAGAACCCTGGTTTTCCTTGGACTCAATTTCCAGATGTGCCTGATGTTGCATCAGCACATGTTTGACAATCGCGAGTCCCAAACCAGTACCGCCAGTACGACGGCTGCGGTCTGAATCAATGCGGTAAAAACGCTCGGTCAAACGTGGCAGATGCTTGGGATCAATCCCGATACCGTTATCTTGCACGACAAAATAGGCGGATTCACCATCATCATGCCAGCCGATGGTGATGGTGCCGCCTTTAGGCGTGTACTTGATGGCATTGGTAATCAGGTTGCTAAAAGCGCTGGCCAGTTCCATATCTGAACCGATCAGATCGCAATGACTGTCAATGTCCAGATTCAGGGTATGACCATAATCAATATTATAGGCCTGGGCATCATCGAATAGCTGGTTCATCAGACTCGGCATTTCAATGATCTGGTTTTTGGCAATATTCTTATCATTTTCCAGACGTGACAGCAGCAGCAGGTCGTTGACCAGTGCATTCATGCGTCGGGTCTGTGACTGCATCTGATCAAAGGCGCGTTTCCAGCGTGGATTGATATCTTCCTGATCGGTAAAGGTTTCAATATAGCCACTGAGTACGGTCAAAGGAGTGCGCAGTTCATGGGAAATATTGTCGACAAAATCCTTTCGCATCTGTTCCAGATTGTGCATCCGGGTCACATCATAAGCGACCAGTACCCGGCTTTCTCCGCCAAAACGGGTCATTTTGACCTGCACATAATGGTCTTCAAACAGCGAAGAACGCATTTTCAAGCCATCGGGAGATTCATCAATATGGTGATAGTATTCGATAAAGCTCGGTTGGCGTAACAAGGTCAGGATATTACGGCGACGGTCATCACTAGAGATTCCGAGCAGACGTTCGGCCGCCGGATTCCACCATTCAATCTGCTGGTTTTCATCAAGTAGTACCACGGCTTCTTGCAAGGCCACCAGTGAAGACTGGGCACGATCAATCAGTTCGACCATTTCCGCCTGAACAATCCGTTCCTGACGTTGGGCGCGATAAACATTGAAAAGTAGCGCACCCCAAATCCCGCCAATATTCGGTGGAACATCATAAGGGCGATTGGAAATCCATTCATTGACCAGATATAAGGAACGCATTTGGGTCGCAAAGAATGCCACGAAGGCAATTACGATACAAATCCAGAAATACCCAATCCCAAAACCGATAAAGCTGGCGATAATTAGGAAAAAAGCCAGTAGGCGTAAATCCTGCTTCGCAAAATCCCATAAACTGCTGTAACGGATTCTTTTGTGTTCGCGTGCCAGTTCGGGGACAGGGTAGGGTTCATACATAAAACAAGATTTACCTTAAAAGATATTAACCTAAAGCGACATCTGAACGGGTCGAAAAGCGATAGCCTGTTCCGCGAACGGTCTGTACAAAACGGTCTACACCATAAGGTTCCAGCACTTTACGCAAACGGCGGATATGCACATCGATAGTCCGGTCTTCAATATAGACGTTACCGCCCCACACCTGATCCAGCAATTGCGCACGGGTATAGGCACGTTCCGGATGGGTCATGAAGAATGCCAGCAAACGGTATTCGGTCGGTCCCATTTCCAGAATATTATTGCCAAAATTGACCCGCTGGCTGACCGGATCCAGAATCAGGCCATTGGCATCAATGGTTTTTTCACCGCTCAGGGCATTGGCGCGGCGAAGCACCGCCTTAATCCGGGAGACCAGTTCCCTAGTCGAGAATGGCTTGGTCATGTAGTCATCGGCACCGGCATCCAGACCTTGTACCTTATGGTCTTCTTCACCGCGCGCTGTCAGCATGATCACCGGAATTTCTGACAGGCTTTCATCACGTTTCAGACGACGACACAGATCTACACCGCTGACACCACCCGGCATCATCCAGTCCAGCAAAATCAGTGCCGGACGCTGATCCACAATCATCTGATGCGCCTGCTTGGCATCTTCTGCCTGTAAGCACTGAAAACCGGCCATATCCAGAGAGGTATGGATCATTTCCCGAATCGGGAGCTCGTCATCGACGATTAATATGTAGTCATCTTTCACAACGCAATACCCTATTTCATGTAAACGGTGAACCGTTTTATATTTATGACAGGCTTATTACAAAGACTAATTATGACAGTATCATTGCAGAAAGGGAAAAACTGCTGAAATTCGAAAAGATTTGTGACAAATATAGCGCGGAAACTTGTTAAAAAATCATAAATTAATTTTACTCATTTTCGTAGTACAGCATAAAGATTTCATTTACTACAGAAGAGATAGAAATCTATTAAACACATGATTTAACATCTATTTTTTCTCTGAATATGACTCGAGCAGCGCCAAAAAAACCACACTACAAGACGATAAAACTTCCTCAAGCGAATGCTTAAAACCGCTCATCACCCAACGAATAGCAATTTGGGTGACATAGCCATTCAAACCGGTCGAAATCAGGGAAATTTCCTGCTCGCTGCGATTTAACTGCGGCATCATCAACATGACAAAGGCATGAATCATCCGGTCGAAACGTGACATGGTTTCATGAATGGTGGCCTGATTATGCAGTTCCTGCACCAGCATGGCATCGATATAAATGATCCGTGCCATGCGCGGATTGTCACGCAGGGTAGTGAGCAGCGCACTCAAACCGGCTTCGATCATTTTTTTCGGATCACTCGATGCCTGCATCATGGCCTGCATCACATTCTGCTGCAGTTCATTAATCAGTTTTAAGAAAATGGTCTGAAACAGATCTTCGCTTTTCTTGAAGGATTCATAAAAATAACGTTCGGTTAGTTTGGCTTCATTACAGATATCTTTGACGGTAACTGAAAAAAAACCATAACTGCCATAGGCTTCAATTCCGGCTTCGATCAGTTTTTCACGACGTGCCTGCTGTCGTTCAGCCATCGACAGGCCTTTAAACTGACGCTCCTTGGTTTTGGAGGGTCGTGATTTTGCTACTGAGTCGATCGAATCGGTCATAAGGCCTGTGTGCTCATCTGCATGAAGATTTTGAATATCTTAGCAATAAATCTCGCTTAGACCTATATAGAAATGCTCCCCTGAAATTTGGCCTCTAAGGACATGGGATAATTATTGACAATCTATATTGTCAAAACTATATTGAGGATCTGTGCTAGCTCCTGAAACAACAGAACAAGATCCTGCTGTCATGGAATGGCAGTTCTTTACATAAGGAAATTGAATGAAAAATTTTAACAATAAAGTTGCTGCAATTACCGGTGCCGGTTCAGGTATTGGCCAGCAACTGGCGGTATTATTGGCCAAGCAGGGTTGTCATTTGGCGCTGAGTGATATCAATGAACAGGGTCTGGCGCAAACCGTGGAATTACTCCAAGGGACTGATGTTCGTGTCACCATTCAAAAAGTGAACGTGGCTGAACTGGAACAAGTGCGTAACTGGGCGGCACAGGTCGAACAAGATCATGGCAGTGTCAATATGATCTTTAACAATGCTGGTGTCGCGCTGGGTTCA
The DNA here is from genome assembly GCA_002332985.1 of Acinetobacter lwoffii. GTDB lineage: Bacteria > Pseudomonadota > Gammaproteobacteria > Pseudomonadales > Moraxellaceae > Acinetobacter > Acinetobacter lwoffii_N. The sequence goes on from DDAT01000021.1 coordinate 19,175, forward strand.
ACCGTTGAAGGGGCATCTTATGAAGAACTGGAATGGATTGTCGGAATCAATTTCTGGGGTGTAGTTTACGGAACCAAAGAATTCTTACCTTTGATCAAGAAAACCGGCGATGGTCATATCATCAATATTTCCAGCCTGTTTGGTCTGACTGCACAACCGACCCAGTCTGCCTATAATGCAACCAAGTTTGCCGTGCGTGGTTTTACTGAATCCCTGCGTCAGGAACTGGATCTGGAAAATTGTGGCGTGAGTGCACTGTGTGTGCATCCGGGGGGTATCCGTACCAACATTGCCAATGCCGCAAAAATGAATAACAGCCTGCTCACTTTAGGTATGAATCCGGAAAAATCGGCCCGTAATTTTAATAAATTATTGCGTTGTCCACCTGCAGAAGCTGCACGTCAAATTCTGGAGGCGGTACAAAAAGACAAGCGCCGTCTGCTGATTGGTAATGATGCCAAAGCGATTGACCTGATTCAGCGAATCTTGCCAACCGGTTATCAGCATGTCACTGCACTGGTGACCCAGTTTGGCAAAAAGAAGAAAAAATCTGCTTAAGAAATTGTAAAACAGACCCGCGAAAGCGGGTTTTTTTATCGCTGTGATAGGGGCTAATTTTTTGCAAATGAGAGTATTAACTCCTGTAATGCTTTAGGCACGTAAAAAAACCTGCATCTAAATCAACGCTTCAACCGTTTTTTTCTTCCAGACCAACTGGTAATACAGTCCCTGCAAAATACACAGGCTGACAAAGGCCAACGCATAGGCATACCAGATACCTTCCAGACCCCACCACCGGCTAAACAGATAAGCGGCGGGAACTTCAATACAGAGAATGGCAAAAATGTTGATTAACATTGGCACGGTCACCGTACCACTCGAGCGCATGATTGAAGCAAAAATGGCACTGGCGCCAAAAAACAGTATTGACCACAGCACAATAAACAGCAGTTGTTGTCCTAGTACTACAACCTTAGGATCGGTAATAAATAGCGCCATCAGATATTTGGAGAACAGATAGGCCAGAATCACCAGACTGCCGGTAAACAGGATATTCATACTCAGCGCAGTCCGGGTCACTTTATTGAGCAGATCTGATTTACCTGCACCAATCGCTTGAGCACCAAATACAGACGCGGCAATCGCAATCGACAAAGCGGGAAATTGAATATAATTTAAGACCTGATTGACCGCGCCATAGGCCGCTGTTGCTTCTGCACCATAGCGGTTGACCAGTCCGACAATCACCAGTCCGGCAACTGAAGTGGTGACCATTTGCACACCAGTAGGAACCCCCAGTTTCAAGATCATTCTGCTTAACTGTGGTTGATGACGAATATTTTTTAATAAGGCCCAGTCGAGTTTGAGCGGATGCTGCCTATAATTCAAATACAGGATTAAAAACAACAGGACTGCCAGATTTCCCAGAATGGTGGCAATCGCCGGCGAGATTATACCCATTTTAGGAAAGCCAAAATAACCTGCAATCAGTACCGGTGTCACCACCAACCCGACCCCAATGGTAAGTGCGGAAGCAAACAGGGGGGTGGTACTATCCCCAACACCGCGCAAGATGGAAGTATAAATAATATAGATAAAGATTAAGGGGCTACCCGCCAGCATCCATTGCACATAGGGCAAGGATAAATGCATCACATCCGGATCTGTGCCAAGCGCCAAGAGAATATTCTCAGCAAAAATTACCCCAAAAAGTGCAATCAAGCTGCCGCCAATCAAGGTCATAAATAAAGTTGAACCGACCACACAGCGCACTTTTTCTATATTTTTTCCACCCCAAGCCTGTCCAATCAGTACGGTAGAACCGGCAGACAAACCAATCACAAAGGCCATCAGACAAAACAGGATCGGGAAAAAAACGGCAACAGCAGCAATCGCATTCACTCCGAGCATTTGTCCCACAAAAACCGTATTGATCGTGCCGGAGAGACTTTGCAGGATATTGGTCGCAATTAATGGCAATAGAAAAACCAGAAAGGCTTTCCATAAATTCTGTTGATGGATCAGTGAGTGCTGTGCCATGCGACATCCTGTGATTGAATTATCATCTATTTATTGATGCAGCTATTATTCGGCAGAATATAAAAAAAAGCCTTAGCTTTTAAGTAACTAAGGCATTTATTTTATGAGATTTTTAGTTAAAAAATGAGTTAAATCTTTGAAAGAATTTGACCTGCCTGGATCAAGGTTTGTTCTTTTTTTGCAAAGCAGAACCTGAGCAGACGTAAATCTGCAGGGGGGTGTTGGTAGAATGCGGAGACTGGAATCGCCACAATCCCATGTTGTTCTGCCAGAAAATGGCACATGGACAGATCATCGAGCTCAGGCCGAATCTCTGAATAATCTAAGTTCTGAAAATAAGTTCCTTGAGAGGGTGTCCATTTAAAGCGTGACATTTCAATGGAGGAGTTAAATAAATCCCGTTTGTTTTGGTAGAAAGAGGACAGTTCGCGTATATGCTCAGGATGCAGTTGCATATATTCCGCCAAGGCGACCTGAACGGGTGTCACACCGCAGAAGCTGGCAAACTGATAAATCTGTCTGAACATTTTCATCAGTGCCGGTGCAGCAATACAAAATCCGGTTTTCCAGCCAGTGACATGGAAGGTTTTACCAAAAGAGCCAATCACGAAGCTACGCTCGCGAAGTTCTGGAAATGACCAGGCCGAATAGTGCTGAATGCCATCAAAAACCAGATGTTCATAGACTTCATCCGACAGCACCACAATATTGTGCTCGCGAATCAGTTCGATCAGTTGCTGCCAGTCTGCCTTGGACCAGACACTCCCACTCGGATTATGTGGAGTATTCACGATAATCATGCGGGTACGGTCATTAATGGCATCTTTGACCTGATTCCAGTCCACAGAAAAATCAGGATGCTGCAAAGCAATATGCACTGGCTTTGCCCCGACCAGTTGTACCGCAGGTCCATAACTGTCATAGCTCGGGTCGAAAATAATCACTTCTTCCCCGGCACGCACCGTGGCTTGAATGGCACAAAAAATCGCAATTGTCGCCCCAGGGGTAATCGTGATTTCCTCGACAGGATCAATCATCAGTTGATCACGCTGCTGATAGAGATCTGCCACCAGACTTCGCAAGACTGGCAGACCATCTCCCGGTGCGTACTGGTTAAATCCATTCTGGCTGGCCCGGTTTAAAGCTTCAATCAAGGCAGGAGGCGCTGCAAAGTCCGGAAATCCTTGAGAAAGATTCAAGGCTCCGAGTTTTTGTGCCAAGGCCGACATGGTACTAAAAATGGTCACGCCCAAATCAGGTAATTTAGAAGGGAGTTTCAGCATGTCTTTGGCCTTGAAGAATGAGATCTGAATGAGTGTAACAGCAAGTTCCGTATAGGATAATCAGAAAAATAGGGAATATTGGGCAATATTTTTAATTAAGATGTACCACATGCGATTTAAGATTTTTAATTGAAGAGTCATAAATTAAAGGCCTAATTATGTGAAATGCATCGTGAACTGGACGAAATGGATAACTTTTCCTAAAATTTGCCGCACAATAATAAAGCTTAAAATTATAACTATAAAATGCCAAAACCTATCCATATGCTGCTGGAGCAGCTCGGGCTTAAGCGACAGCATCGTGCGCTACATTTACAGTTTTCACATCCTCCTTTAAATCATCAGGTTTTGATTCAGCGGATTGAGGGTCAGCATCAGATCAATCAAGGTCTGCAGGCTGAACTGATCTGTCTTTCCACTTATGCTCATATTGCCTTGAAACAGTTTATCGGCTGTCGGGTGGCCATTGATCAGGTCACAGACCGGGGTGAACTTTTCCGGACTACGGGCATTATTACTGCAGCCAGCCAAGGACAGAATGATGGAGCTTTGACCCTGTATAAACTGACGCTGAATGACGCGACTGCACTCTGGCAGAAGCGCCGTAACAGTCGGGTTTTTATGAACAAGACGGTGCGCGAGATCAGTGAAATCCTGTTCAGTGAATGGCAAAGCAGAAGTGCATTATTCGCGGCCAGTCTCAGCCTGGATTTGACAGGACTCAGCCGGGACTATGATGTCCGGCCTTTTGTGATGCAATCTAATGAATCGGATTATGATTTTCTGACCCGTTTATGGCGTAGCGAAGGAATTAACTGGCTGATCGATGAAAAGCAATTAACTGTGCCTGTATCAGCCAGCGAGATTCAAGCTCAGTTTTTAAAACTGGTAGATCATTCCCAATATTTTTCAGCTTTAAAACGCCGCTCCATCCGGTTTCATTGCAGTCATGCCACCGAACAGCTCGACACGCTGAACAGTCTGATTGCGGTACGTCAGCTCAATCCGAATAGTACCCGGACCCAGCGCTGGCATGCCCAGCAACTTGCCCAGGATCAAAGCCAGCCTTTATTCAGTAATCATCAGCAAAGTGATATCCATGCAAATGCCACTCTTCAGCTTGAAGATGCGTGGAACATCAGTCCGGCTTGGACCGGCGACTTAAATCATGAGGATCAGGTGACAGCATCTGGTATAGCCCAACTGGATCGACTCAATCAGCAGCTCAGTGACTATCATGCTTTGCAGTCTAAATATTTTAAAGCCAGTAGCAGCGTACGAGATGCTCAGGTTGGATACTGGTTTGAACTGCAACAGCATCCTGAAATTGATCAGCATCCTGCCCATCAACGTGAATTTCTGATTTTAGCTAAGCGGTTTTATAACCAGAACAATTTACCCAAAGATATCTTATCTCAGCTGGACAGTTTGCTTGAGAAGAGCGGCTGGCAGATGACACAGGAGGAACGACAGGCCAATGAACTACAGATGGTGCGCCGTGAAATCCAGGTTGTTCCTGAGTACCACCCCTTCATTCATCGGCCTGCTGCATATCCGCAACGGGCTCGAGTTGTCGGACCTGAAGGTGAAACGATTCATGTCGATGCATGGGGGCGGGTGAAAGTTCGTTTTCTGTTTACCCGGAGTGAGGATCATCAGCATGATGGCGGCGCAGGTAGCAATGACAATGATAGCGATTCTGCCTGGGTGGATGTTTTGACCCCTTGGGCGGGTGAGGGTTATGGCATCAGGTTGCATCCGCGAATTGGCGAAATTGTAGTGATTGACTTCTTTGAAGGTGATATCGACCGGCCCTTTGTGGTGGGACGGATTCATGAAGCAGAACGGCATCCGACCATGTTTGATGCAAAAGGAGAACTTCCTGCGACCAAAAAACTCAGTGGCATCCGTTCTCAGGAGGTCGATGGCGAAGGTTTTAACCAGCTTCGTTTTGATGATACCCCTGAACAGATTAGTGTGCAGCTGCAAAGTAGTCATGCAGCCAGCCAGCTCAATCTGGGAAATCTAAGTCACCCCAAAGAAAGTGAAAGCAGCGAAGGTCGAGGAGAAGGGTTTGAACTAAGGACGGACCAGTGGGGTGCCATACGTGCAGGAAAAGGCTTATTAATTTCCACTTATCGGCAAGATTCAGCAGCAGGCAATCACCTGGATGCGAGTCGTGCCAAAGAGCAGATTGAATCGAATCTCGATCATAGTAAAGCCTTGAGTGATATTGCTGAACAACAGCAGACAGATCCGCTGCAATTTTTTGATAGTTTAAAACAGTTTCTGAGTCAGATTGAAGCTGAAGATCAAGCCAAGGCCATCGCATTTAAACAGGCCGTGATGTTATTAACTGCCGCCCAAACGATTGCACTGAGCACAAATGAAAATATTCATTTATCCGCTGATCAGCAAATCAATCAGAGTGCCGGGAATAATATTCATTTATCCACACAGAAATCTTTAGTTGCTCATGCACAGGACAAGATCAGTTTATTTGCTGCTCAAGAGGGTGCGAGTCTCTATGCTGCTCAAGGAAAAATTGAACTACAAGCCCAAGATGATGCGATTGAAGCGATTGCCCGCAAGGTAATCAAGCTTATTTCGACTGAAGACAAGATCGAAATCACCAGTCCGAAAGAGATTGTACTGACCGCTGGAGGGTCTCAAATTAAGATCAATGGTGGTGGAGTGGTGGTCACAACTGGTGGGAAATTTGAGTGTAAGGCCGGGCAGCATCTGTTTACGAAAGGTCAAAATATTATTGAACAAAAAATAAATCTTCCAAAAATGAAAACATTATTCAGTAATAAAATTAACTATCAGTGGACTAACCAGTCTGCAGGAGAAAAAGAAATTTTTATTCTAAATAAGTTGGATGGGAACTTAATTAAAACTAAGAAGTCTGTATTAAATGAAAATAATCAATTAAGTACTTTAAGATTCTATACCTCTCAACCCACAGATTTCGTGGCTTTAGGATTTAATTCTTTACAAACTCATCTCATTCAAGACTTAGATAATGAAAGTATTGATGAACTATTGAATGAGATAGAAGAAAGGGATTTAGAGGATGATGTATATACTGAAGAGGATGTCGAATGATGAGCAATTTAGTTACCATAACATCAAAAATTTATGATGCTTCAGGAAAATATGTCATTAATTTAAAAGTTAAATCACGCTATAAAGGTTCATCGAGAGAAAACACAAATAAAACAGATAAAGATGGTTTATTTATATTTCAGGGTTCACCAAATCGAACTGTGGAAATTTTAGCTAAGCCACCCAATACGGAAAATTATATCGTTATTAAAACGATTGATTCTTCAATTATTTCTTCTAGAAAGAATCCTGTAAAAGTATCCTTGCCTAAAAGTATAGAGGAGTATCATAAAGAAAAAGTGATGCCTACTACAAAAGGTATAGTTACGACTTTATTTAAAATAATAGACTGCAATGAGAAAATATTAACGAGTTTCCCGGTAAAATCTCGCCCTAAAGGAAAACAAAGTTCATTTGAACGTCATACTAATGAGCAGGGCATTGTAGAGGTGGTATCTTCACCTAATCGAGATATTGAAATTCTAGTTTTGACTTCAAATGATGAGTTTGCTCTAAAAGGTGCTGTTAACTCTAAGAATGGCTCTCAAATACCACAAATAATTAAACTAGACGAACCCTGCGAAAACTTTAAAAGTGAATCAAATATCCAACTTTTAGATAGAGAAGGAAATAGTTATATCGTTGAAAATACAAAGATCGAGATACTTTATCTAGGAAATAAGATAACAAAAATTTCAAATACCTCTGATGGTAAATTTTCATTTCCAAGCATGATTGGAGAAAAAATACAGATCACGGTATTTAAACCTGATGGTAATCCCTTGGAACCGAAAACTCATGTGGTAAAAAGGATTAAAGAAGATGCCATAAAAATGAAATTAGATGTGGACTTAACGGTAGGTCGAACTGTACTAAATAAGCCAAGAATAGAGAAAAATTTAAAAATAAGTAAATGTGTCTGTAATAGGGATATTTCAGCAGAAGAATTTAAAAAAATAACAACTAGTGCCACAGCTATAAGCTTTCTTAATGATTTAAATGAACAATTTAAAAAACTTAATATGATTAATTGTCTTGAAAAGGCTCATTTTATAGCACACACATTACATGAAACTGCAAGTTATTCTTTGCTAGAAGAAGGATTAGGTGGTAAATCTGAAAGTGAAGTTTATGATGGCTATAAAGGACGTGGCTTAATGCAATTAACCTATAAAAATAATTATGAGCTTTATGGGTTAGCAGTGAATGAAAACTTTTTAGGAAATAATAAACATAGAATTGCTAAAGAAAAAAAACATGCTGTAGGTTCTGCAGTATGGTATTGGCATCATTCTAAAGCTGGCAATTTGAGTCCTCATGCCATTAATAATGATTTAATAGCAACTTGTGCTTTAATTAATGGCGGATATAACGGATTTGATGATAGAGAGAAATACTATAAAAGAGCTGTAATCGCTCTTAATATAAAAACCTGTTTAAATTTAGATAAGAAAATAGTTGATAATCTTGATAATTATACGAAATTTGAAAATAGTTATATTTATTTTAATAAAATTGGTGAATGCTTTGGATGGGGTTTATGGAGTGATCCTGCTGGTTACAAAAAAGGAAAATTAAAAAACTCTAATGAGTCAAAAAAAGGATACTCAAGATTTCTAGAAATGTGTAAAGACAAAGATTATCCTTTTGGTTATAAACAAGATAAGAAAGGGAACAAAGTTGGCAGAAAGAGGTATGGTTATAGTGCGAATTCTGCAATAACATTAGCTAAAAAGAGGTTAAAAGAATTATGAAAAAAATTATACTTATTTTTTTTGCTCTAGTGGTATGTACAAGCGCACAATCAAATGATGAATATTATTGTCTGATAAGTGAAAAGAAATCTATTTTGTTAGTTTCTAGTAAGTATCCTGATATTAATTTTGTAAAATATTATCCCTATTTGAAAAATATTAAAATATCAAGACCTATAAAAGAAAAAAATGTCGATATGGGTGATAATGCTAAGCCTGAAGTCTATAGAACAATGAATGAAATCATTAATGGAGAAATTACTGGGTATTATACTTTTATGTCACAAGGTTATCTTTTATATGATGTCGAATATAAAAATTTAAGAACCAAGAAGACTACTATTTTTAATAAAAGTAACATACATATAGATAATATAAGTTGCTTATAACTCTTTAAATTCTATTTTAATCTTAGTTAAAAAGCATAAATCGAAATAAGATTTATGCTTAATTTTAAAGTGAATTTACAAAACCTCTTCCAGTAACTCCTCACTCGGTGCAAAGTAATAGGCGCCATCCAGAGGTGTTACAAAATGCAGCAGGCGGTCATGAATTCCATCACCAGATGTACCGAACATACGTTCTAACATAGCATCAATAATTTTCAGGTCTTTGGTGTAGGCAATAAAGAATAGGCCTTGGTCACCGCGGCCATCCCCATACGGTAAAGAGTGACGCAGAATTTCCATTTCTTCGCCTTCTTCATCTTCGACTACAGTACGTGCCACGTGCGCATTTTCAGGTTTGACCTCATCATCCAATTCAATGGATTCAAGCTTGGTACGACCCATAACCTGTTCCTGAGTATCAACTTTTAGCTTTTTCCATTTTTCCAGGTTATGCGCGTAACGCTGGGCAAAAATAAATGAACCATCTTGGAAAATACCTGAATCTTCACCTAATAATGCGACTTCAGCACGATCATCCGGGAATTGCGGATTTTCAGTCCCATCAATAAAGCCAGTAATGTCACGACCATCAAAATATCGGAAGCATACCCGCTCATCCAGCACCTGAACCTGGGCCTGAATACCTTCAAAAAAAGCCTGACTGAGCGCAAAACAGATATCAGCACGGGCACTGGCAATATGAATCAGTACATCTGCTGGAACAACCGGCATATCAAACGAACCTTGAATCGACTCGAGTTGTTTAAAGCCTGCAGGAGCTTGATCATAAAGTTTTGCCCACAGTTCAGGACCAAAAGCCACTGCCGTTTTAATTTGTGCTTGAGGATGTTGCGTAATAAGACGATCACGCGAAGTAAAAAGATGTTCGAGTTGTTCTTTTAATTTTTCAATACTCAAATCTTTAAGACGTAAAACAATAAAGCGGGCATGATCTGAAGGAAGTGGCAAGATTACCGATTGGGCTGTCATTCATGGCTCCTGTAAGGATAGATCCTGTTTTTTAATGTACATATTGTGCCTGAAGCGATGCAGAGTGAATAGTGCAGTGCCTTATATTTAAGCAGGTTTTTAGCCTGATCTTATTGGAAAATTCATATAATATTGGGTGGGTTTTGCTGAGTGAAATGTTCATGTCCTATCAAATGTGGTTTGCCTATATGCTGGCCTGCTGGGTGATTAGTGTGTCGCCGGGCGCGGGAGCGATTGCTTCCATGTCGAGTGGACTGAATTATGGTTTTCGGCATGGTTACTGGAATGCGCTGGGTCTGCAACTGGCATTATTGGTACAGATTGCAGTGGTTGCGGCAGGCGTGGGAGTTTTGTTTGCGACAACCCCATGGGCATTTTTAGTGGTGAAATGGTTTGGTGTTGGCTATTTATTGTATTTGGCTATTTTGCAGTGGAAAGCACCTGCACAATCTGTCGAAATTAAACATGAATTGACAAGAAAATCTGCAGGAAAACTGGTATTGCATGGTTTCTTGGTTAATATCACTAATCCTAAAGCCATCGTATTTTTACTGGCCGTCTTGCCGCAATTTCTGGACTTGTCCAAGCCGCAATGGATTCAGTATTTGATTATGGCTGCGACAATGGTAACGATTGATCTGATTGTGATGGCGGGTTATACCGGATTGGCTGCTAAAGTTTTAAGGCTGCTAAAATCACCAAAACAACAAAAAGTCATGAACCGGACTTTTGCCGGGTTATTTGCCGGCGCTGCATTTTTATTGAGTTTGGTGCATCAATAAAGAGTCTTTGCTCTCTCCTTAAAGGAGAGAGGCGGAATAGATCATTAGAAAATCATAATGATTTAACAGAAAGATTAATTCAGCTTTTTAAACTTCTGCACACAGAAGATCAGTGCAAATAGCACCGCCATGGTCAGTACAATGGTTAAACCAGTCGAAGTATTGAGACCGGCACTCGACCATAGGCCCACGGTCACCCCAATTTGCGCAATCACGAATGCCCAGATCACCATTTGTTTGGGTGAGTGTGCAAGGAGTCGTGCGGTCAGGGCAGGGATCACCAGTAATGCCCCCATCAAGAGTGAACCGACTGCTTTCAGGGCAAGCACGGTAAACAATGCCAATAACAACATAAAGATCAGGCGTTGCCATTTGGCATTTACACCTTCACTGACCGCCATGTCCGGATCAATCGCGATTTGAATCTGCGCTTGCCAGCTTTTATAGAGGACGGCTAAGGCCAGAATAATCACAATGGCAAAGGTGGGTAAGTCCGTCCAAGAAATCGTTAGTAGATCACCAAATAGATAGCTGAGAAGTTCCGGTCTTAAACTCGGTAAATGCTGAATGAACAATAATCCCGAGCAAAGCAGTGTTGCTGAACACAGCGCCAGCAAGGCATCATTCGGCAGGCGCGGATCATGCAGTACCCACAAAATCCCTACCAATAATAAGGCAATAAAAGTGACTCCCATCCACAGCGGTAAACTTAAAGCCCCAGCAATGGCAACACCGAGTAAAGTACCGTGTGCCATAGTGTCAGCAAAAAATGACATACGTCGCCAGAGCATGAGACAGCCCAGCGGTGCAGTCAGAAATACCAATAGCGTTCCCATGATCCATGCAGGTAAAAGGAGTTGTAACCAATCCATCATGGCTTAAGCTTCCGGTTCAGGGTGAATATGTGGGCGAGAATCATGCTGACATGGAGCCGCACTATCACCATGTGCGCAATGGTCATGATGATGTTGATAAAACACGCGGTTGGTGCCAAAAATAGCCTGATATTCCGGATGCTGCTGCACGCTTTCCGGCAAGCCGCTACAGCAGATGTGCTTGTTCAGACACACCACGCGATGGGTGCCTTGCATCACCCATTGCAGGTCATGTGAAACCATCAGTACGGCACAGCCATATTTTTCCGGCAAGTTACGCACATATTCATACAGTTCAGCTTCGGACTGGATGTCTAGACCCTGCATCGGTTCATCGAGAACTAAAATGTCCGGCTGGCGTAATAAGGCGCGGGCCAGTAGCACCCGCTGACGCTCACCGCCAGACAACTGCTGAACTTTAGAATCTTGCAGTTTACTAATGCCGGTATCGCGAATAATTTCGGTTTTAATCTGGGACGGGCATTTTTCTAGTGCCAATAAATCTTTCACCCGGAGCGGCAAGCTATGGGATGGATTGAATTTTTGTGGCACATAAGAAAATTTCAGCTTGCGCGCAGTTTTGATTTCACCCGATTGTGGTTTCAGTATGCCCAGCATGACTTTAATCAAGGTCGATTTACCAGCACCATTGGGACCAATCAGTGTGACAATTTCTTTCTCTTGTAATGAGAAATCAATGGCTTTTAGGATATCGCGCTCATCGATTTTGACCCAGATCTTGGAGAGCTGAATCAGGGGAGAGGCACTTAAGCTTTGTTGCGGCACTGCTGACAAATTCCTGAAATTTCGATAATGCTGTGATGTGCCGTGAAGTCGTCCGAGCTGGCCAGTGCATCGAGTTGATTGAGCAGGCCCTGAGCCGACGCTTCTTTCACGGCTTTACATTCGGTACAGATTAAAAAAGCAGCCTGATGACCTTCACGCGGATGGCAACAGGGAATATAGGCATTGATCGAGGTCAGGCGATGAATCAGCCCTTTGCTTAATAAAAAATCCAGAGTGCGATACACCGTTGGTGGGGCTGCAGGACGATCGCTGGCATTTTTCATTTGTGCCAGCAGATCATAGGCGCCCATCGGGCCATGCGCATTCAGAATGAGTTCCAGCACTTCTTTACGTAAAGGCGTAAGGCGTGCGCCGCTTGCTGCACAAAGACTTTCCGCTTCAGCAAGACGTTGTGCGACATTGGGATGGTCGTGCACGCCGTGCAATGCGTTGTGGTGTTCATGCGAACAGGAACCCATAGTTCACCTCAAGTGCGAAACTGAAAATTAATAGATTTCAAATCTTAACATGAAGCGTTCTGAGTTTCGATTGGGCATAGGTATTTTTGTATTTTTGTTATATTATAACACTTCCTAATTTTATCGTTTTTAAGTGATTTCTACTTATGTTCCGTCTCCTTGCAATCAGTTTGCTGGCATTGTTCAGCACACTCAGTTGGTCACAAAGTCTGGTGGTGTCTACGCAGCCGATCTATCTGATTGCCAAGAAAATTACCCAGGGCGTGGAACAGCCGACTTTATTACTGGCTAACCAAAGTGGACATGATGTGAGTCTGACGCCGGCGCATCGAAAAACTATTCAGGATGCAGGTCTGGTGATCTGGCTAGGTCAGGCGCATGAAGCACCCTTAGCGAAAGTGCTGAATGAAAGTAATAAAGGTATCGCACTTTTAGACTCCGGGATTTTGACGACCTTGCCGATGCGTAATCCGCGTGGCGAGGCCTTAAAAAATACCGTCGATACGCATGTCTGGCTCGATCCGAATAATGCCGTACGGATTGGCTTTTTTATTGCGGCGCTACGTTCGCAGCAATTGCCGGAGCATCGTGAACGCTACTGGAAAAATGCCCGTGACTTTGCACAAAACATGTTTGCGACGGCCCAGCGTTATAGTTCAAGCAACAAAGCCAAACCTTATTGGTCTTATCACGATGCCTACCAGTATCTGGAACGCCCACTCAATTTGAAATTCATGGGTGCGCTGACCGATGATCCGCATGTTTCGCCAACCGTAGCCCAAATCAAGTTTTTACAGGATCATCGTCCACAGCGCAAAATGTGTCTGCTGGCCGAAGGTCATGCCAGTGAAAACCAGTACCGCAAACTCAATCCGGTACTGTTCCAGCATGTCGATGAAAGCATGAGCGGGGCAGGGGACTTTGTGCAGGCTTGGCAGCAATTGGCCACAGAAACCCAGAAATGTGTACTAAATGCACGCTAATGATTTAAAAAATAGACAGATTTTGATTAGTTTAACAGCAGTGACCCGATTTAAAAAAACACGACTAAGGTCGGGAAAAGATTGCATGTTCAGGGGTGTAACTCTATAATGCCTGCGATTAAAAATAATCACCTGTTAAACTTGTCAAGCATGATTGCTGTGAGTGAATAAATAATGAGCCGAACTAGTCGCTTGATTGACCGACGATTAGCGAAAGCTTTGGTCCTCCTGCAAGCCTGTATGATCCCTGTTTCAGCCTTGATCGGCTGGGTCGTGAAAGACTCAACCGCAGCCTTGAGTGCAGCATTAGGTGCACTGGTATGTTGGCTCGCGACTTGTTATTTTTCGTGGCAATCGTTTCGAGCAGCAGGAGCCCGCGCGTCTAAACAAGTTCTTTCGAACATGTATAAAGGCTTGATGGGAAAGTTTGCCATTGTGATTGTTGGTTTCATTTTAATTTTAAGCAATGTTAAACCGTTGTCAGCGGTGGCGTTGTTTTGTGGTTTTATACTTGTTCAAGCCATGTCGTGGGTCGCTCCGTTTTGGGCGTCACGTCTACAAAAATGAGTATAAGCACAACAAGAAATTGAAAAGTTTTTCAGGAGCAGGCGAGATATCAAGCAGCACGCGATATTCGTTTGTTCTATTAGTTTTTTGACATTGACCAGGTGTGATTTATGGCTGCTGAAGAACATGCCCTTACTTCGACCGAGTATATCAAGCATCACTTGACCAACATGACCTATGGCAAAATGCCGGACGGTACGTGGAAATTGGCCGAGAGCGGTGCTGAAGCTCAACAGATGGGGTTCACTGCTATTCACTTGGATTCAATGGGTTGGTCTATCGGACTGGGTCTGATTTTCTGTTTGTTGTTCTGGTTGGTTGCGAAAGCGGCTAATGCTGGTGTTCCTACCAAGTTCCAGTCTGCAATTGAAATGATTATCGAGTTTGTAGATTCAAGTGTACGTGATACCTTCCACGGGAAGTCTCGATTAATTGCACCCTTAGCATTAACCATTTTCGTGTGGATTTTCCTCATGAACTTGATGGATTTGATCCCTGTTGACTTTATTCCTTATGTAGCTCAACACGCGATTGCTTCTATGCTGGGTGTAGACCCTCATCAGGTTTACTTTAAAATTGTTCCGACTACAGATCCAAACATTACCCTCGGTATGTCTATTTCTGTATTCTTCTTAATTATTTTCTATAGTATTCGTGAGAAAGGTGTTGGCGGCTTCGTTGGTGAGTTAGCACTGAACCCATTTAACCCAAGTAATCCAGTTGCTAAAGTGCTTTTAATTCCATTCAACTTATTGTTGGAATTGACTACTTTCTTGGCGCGACCAGTTTCATTGGCTCTACGACTGTTCGGTAACATGTATGCGGGTGAGTTAATCTTCATTCTTATCGCGTTATTACCGTTCTGGATCCAGTGGGCGTTGTCTGTGCCTTGGGCGATTTTCCACATTTTGATTATTACGCTACAAGCATTCATTTTCATGATGTTGACTATCGTGTACATGAGTATGGCAAGCGAAAAGCATTAATGGTATTGCCTAACTGTCAACGGATGGTTGGGCACACAATTTTTTAACTTAATTTGGTATAAAACCTAACCTCTGAGGAATTATCATGGAACTCACTTTAGGTCTAGTTGCAATTGCATCTGCTATCTTGATCGCTTTCGGTGCTTTAGGTACTGCGATTGGTTTTGGTCTTCTAGGCGGCCGTTTCCTTGAAGCTGTAGCTCGTCAACCAGAATTGGCTCCACAACTTCAAACTCGTATGTTCTTAATCGCGGGTCTTCTTGATGCTGTGCCTATGATCGGTGTTGGTATTGGCTTGTTCTTCATCTTCGCTAATCCATTTGTAGGTTAATCAGCTTAATTCCGAAATTCACTATTTGAGGAATTTGCAATGAATATCAACCTCACATTGTTTGGCCAAGCGATTGCGTTTGCGATTTTTGTCGCATTCTGCATGAAGTTTGTATGGCCACCACTAATCAATGCGATTAGTGAACGTCAGCGTAAAATCGCTGATGGCTTAAATGCTGCTGAAAAAGCGAAGGCTGACCTTGCAGATGCGCAAGCACAAGTGAAAGCTGAGTTAGACGCGGCAAAAGCACAAGCGGCTCAATTGATCGAACAAGCGAACCGTCGTGGTGCACAATTGATCGAAGAAGCGCGTACCCAAGCTGCGGCTGAAGGTGAGCGTATTCGTCAACAGGCTAAAGAAGCTGTTGATACTGAAATCAATGCTGCTCGCGAAGAATTGCGTCAACAAGTGGCTGCTCTTGCAGTAACTGGTGCTGAGAAAATTCTTAGCCAGCAAGTTGATGCAGAAGCTCACAATGCCATGCTGACTCAGCTGGCTGCTAAACTTTAAGAGAGGCGGATTATGGCTGAACTCTTGACGTTGGCACGCCCATACGCTAAAGCAGCATTTGCTTACGCTTCTGAGCAAAGTGCAACTGACTCTTGGTCAACAGCACTTGAATTGCTCAGTGCTGCGGTGCAAGACGAAGCATTTTCAGCTTATCTAAATCGCCCTGAGCTTACACCTGCTGAGCAGGTGGCTCTTTTTGCGAAAGTTTTAGGTGAAGACCAAACTGCAGCAGTGTCTAACTTCCTGACATTGCTTGCAGAGAATAACCGTTTGGTTCTTCTTCCTGAGATTGCAGCAGAATATGAGCAGCTTAAATCACAGAATAACAATACTGTGGATGTTGTGATTGAATCAGCATTCCCATTGACTTCTGTACAGGAACAACTTCTTACTCACGCATTAGAGAAAAAATTCGAAGCGGCGGTAAATGTTTCTGTAGAAGTTAACCCAGCGCTGATTGCTGGTGTAGTTATTCGTGCAGGCGACCAAGTGATAGATGATTCTGCGCTTAACAAGCTTGAAAAAATGCGTACTCGTCTTCTTGCTTAATTGCATTTAGAAGACTGAACTTTAAAAAGATTGAGGTATAGCGCAATGCAACAACTGAATCCATCCGAGATCAGTGCGCTCATTAAACAGCGTATCGGCGATCTGGACACCAGCGCAACCGCTAAGAACGAAGGAACCATTGTTATGGTTTCCGACGGTATTGTGCGTATTCACGGCTTAGCTGACGCTATGTACGGTGAAATGATCGAATTCGACGGCGGCCTTTACGGTATGGCACTGAACCTAGAACAGGATTCAGTGGGCGTCGTTGTTTTAGGTAACTACTTAAGCCTTCAAGAAGGTCAAAAAGCGCGTTGCACAGGTCGTGTATTAGAAGTTCCGGTTGGTCCAGAACTTTTAGGCCGTGTAGTAGATGCTTTAGGTAACCCGATTGATGGTAAAGGCCCTATTGATGCAAAATTAACTGATGCTGTTGAAAAAGTAGCACCAGGCGTAATTTGGCGTCAATCAGTAGATCAACCTGTACAAACTGGTTATAAATCAGTAGATACAATGATCCCTGTAGGCCGTGGTCAACGTGAGTTGATCATTGGTGACCGTCAAACTGGTAAAACAGCAATGGCGATCGACGCGATCATCGCTCAGAAAAACTCTGGCATTAAATGTGTATACGTAGCAATTGGTCAAAAACAATCGACTATCGCTAACGTGGTACGCAAGCTAGAAGAAACTGGCGCTATGGCGTATACAACTGTTGTAGCAGCAGCTGCAGCTGATCCAGCAGCAATGCTGTATCTAGCTCCGTACTCTGGCTGTACAATGGGCGAATACTTCCGTGACCGCGGTGAAGATGCGTTAATCATTTATGATGACTTGTCTAAGCAAGCTGTTGCTTACCGTCAAATTTCATTGCTTTTACGCCGTCCACCAGGTCGTGAAGCGTATCCAGGTGACGTGTTCTATCTACACTCGCGTCTACTTGAACGTGCTTCTCGTGTATCTGCTGACTACGTTGAGAAATTCACTAACGGTGAAGTTAAAGGCCAAACTGGTTCATTAACTGCATTGCCGATTATTGAAACTCAAGCGGGTGACGTATCTGCATTCGTACCAACCAACGTAATTTCGATTACTGATGGTCAGATCTTCCTTGAAACATCATTATTCAACGCGGGTATTCGTCCTGCTGTGAACGCGGGTATCTCTGTATCTCGTGTTGGTGGTTCAGCGCAAACTAAGATCATCAAGAAATTGTCTGGTGGTATCCGTACTGCTTTGGCGCAATACCGTGAATTGGCAGCATTTGCTCAGTTCGCTTCTGATCTTGACGAAGCAACTCGTAAGCAACTTGAACATGGTCAACGTGTAACTGAGTTAATGAAGCAAAAACAATATGCTCCATACTCAATTGCTGACCAAGCTGTTTCAATTTATGCATCTAACGAAGGCTACATGGCTGACGTAGACGTTAAGAAAATCGTAGACTTTGATGCTGCGTTGATTTCTTACTTCCGTTCAGAACATGCTGCGTTAATGCAACAAATCGATGCCTCTGGTGATTACAACAAAGACATCGAAGCTGCAATCAAAGCAGGTATTGAAAGCTTTAAAGCGACTCAAACTTACTAATTTCAACCTCTGTTGAATTTAGTGTCGGTTTGGTTCACGGAATCAACCTTCGGAAGCTCGCAAGGGCTTTCGAATACTAGGTTAAGCGTATGGCAAATTTAAAAGAAATTCGCGCCAAAGTAGCTAGTATCAAGAGCACGCAGAAGATTACTCGAGCGATGCAAATGGTAGCAGCTTCTAAGATGCGTCGTGCGCAAGAGCGCATGGCTCAAGGCCGTCCGTATGCCGAAAATATGCACCGTGTAATTGCTCATTTGGTCCAAGCGAACCCTGAATACAAACACCGTTATATGGTTGAACGCCCGGTTAAGCGCGTTGGCTATATCATTGTGTCTTCAGATCGTGGCCTTGCTGGTGGTTTGAACATTAACTTGTTCAAGAAAGTGGTTAAACACGTTCAACAGCAACAAGAGCAGTCAATTGAAGTTCAATTTGCTTTAATTGGTCAAAAAGCGGTTTCGTTTTTTAAAAACTACGGCGGTAAAGTGCTTGGGGCGACGACGCAAGTCGGTGATACTCCAAGTCTTGAGCAGTTATCTGGTTCTGTACAGGTGATGTTGGATGCTTATGATAAAGGCGAGTTAGATCGTATTTATCTAGTGTCAAACGGCTTTGTCAATGCCATGACTCAAAATCAAAAGATCGAACAACTTGTTCCTTTGGCTGCTGCTGAAGAAGACAAGAATCTGAACCGTCAATACGGTTGGGATTACATCTACGAGCCTGAAGCTGAAGAGCTTTTAAATGGCTTGTTGGTTCGCTATATCGAGTCTGTGGTGTATCAAGGTGTGATTGAAAACATCGCATGTGAGCAGTCTGCACGTATGGTCGCTATGAAAGCAGCGACAGACAACGCAGGCGAGATCATTAAGAGCCTGCAACTTATTTATAACAAGCTGCGTCAAGCCGCGATTACTCAGGAAATTTCTGAGATCGTTGGTGGTGCCGCTGCCGTTTAACATTATTTTGAATTGAGGAGACAGCAATGAATAGCGGTCGTATCATTCAGATCATCGGCGCGGTTATCGACGTCGAGTTTGAACGCAACAGCGTTCCTAAGATCTATGACGCTCTCCAAGTAGATGGTACTGAAACTACTTTAGAAGTTCAGCAACAGCTTGGTGATGGCGTAGTTCGTACTATTGCAATGGGTTCTACTGAAGGCCTTAAGCGTGGTTTGAACGTAACTAACACTAACGCGCCGATTTCTGTACCAGTAGGTACAGCGACTCTAGGCCGTATCATGGACGTTCTTGGTCGCCCGATCGATGAAGCTGGTCCTGTTGCGACTGAAGCGCGTTTACCAATTCACCGTCAAGCGCCTTCTTATGCAGAACAAGCGGCTTCTACTGACCTTTTAGAAACTGGTATTAAAGTCATCGACTTACTTTGTCCGTTCGCGAAAGGTGGTAAAGTTGGTCTGTTCGGTGGTGCCGGTGTTGGTAAAACTGTAAACATGATGGAGTTGATCAACAACATCGCGAAAGCTCACTCAGGTTTATCTGTGTTTGCTGGTGTTGGTGAGCGTACTCGTGAAGGTAACGACTTCTATCACGAAATGAAAGATTCTAACGTTCTAGACAAAGTAGCAATGGTCTACGGTCAGATGAACGAGCCACC
>DDAT01000052.1:0-50228 GCA_002332985.1 Acinetobacter lwoffii
TATTTTTGTCGTGTACAGAGAAAAAATATATAAATTATAAAAACTCAATTATAAGATCTAAGCCACAGCACTCTCATTAAACGCTTCAACAACCCCAAATATATTGTCAGCATCTCCATCCTCAAATACCCCATCAATCCCTTCATAGTGGATTTGATTAAACGGTGGTTCATAAAGCTGTGATGCTTCTAATGTTCCCCGAATGGTCAAATGCTCAATCACCATTTCGATAAAACGAATCTGCTTTTCATTGTAAGTTGAGCCTTGCAGATATTTAGAGAAGGCTTCCTGAACTGCCTGACGATCTAATCCAACCAATGAACGGATAAATAACGGTAAAGATTTTTCAGTACCAAAACATTCTTCAAACTTCTCTTTGCTTTCCACTTCCTGAGCGTCAAACACAAATCGTTCTAGTTCGTTCAGGTCAGTTAGGGTAAGAGCTAAGCCACGCTTCAACTTGGCAATCGTGATGTGATCTTCATTGGATTTGATAAAGCTCTCAACTCGTTTACGGTATTGAGCAATGTTTACACCACTGGAAACCACAGGAATATCCACCTCTGTTGCTTCACCAATTTCATCATCAAGCATCGAGTACACAATCGTTGAGGTAGATTTCTCAATCAGCTTCACCAATCCCCGAATGCGTTTACGCATCGACTCCAGTATTGGAACAGTGATGCCTTCCCAATAGGCTTCAGTTTGTATTTCTTGAATCAGGTTAATCTTTGCCGCTACCACAGGAATATTTTCTTTAGTTTCCAATTTAGAAGCGATTTCGATGACTTTATTGGCATAAACCTGAATTGCCTTAGTATTTTTTTCCAATACAGCAAGTTCGATGTTATAGCAAAGCATGTCAAACAGCTTGGCTTCTAGTGGTTCAGACTCTAGTTCGTTCGGAAGTTTGGAAATATGTTCTCGTAATGTGCCAATTGCAAGGTCATCCAGATTGTCCCAGGCCACATCATTTTTAAAATGTTCAACATGCTCAATTTCAGATTTAACAATGAAGTTCTCTTTATTCATCGACTTCACTTCAGTCTGCAAGCTCTGACGCATTTCTTGCTTTACAGCTTTTATTTCTTCAGTTTGATAATCGGGTGAATTAAGCAAACTCAAAACATTTAAACGAGCTTTGAATAGGCGTTGTCCCAATGGTTCTGTGGTTGAAATAGGCGCACCATCAGGATTTTCATTGAAGTATTCAAAATTGGAACAGTAGTCGAAAATATAGAATTCTTTCTTGTCCACTTCAGGGGCAAACAGATCTTTGCAAAGCCGTGTCCCACGCCCAATCATCTGCGTAAATTTCACTTTGGAGCGTACAGCTTTGAAGAAAACAAGGTTGACCACTTCTGGAACATCAATCCCTGTATCGAGCATGTCTACAGAAATGGCGATTTGAGGGTCAGCCAGATCTTTTTTACTAAAGCTATCAATCAAGCTCTGTGCGTACTTGGTCGAGTGTGTGATGACACGGGCAAACTTGCCGTCATAGTGCGGATAGTTTTTGTCAAAGCGTTCAGCAATAAAATTGGCATGGTTTTGATTGACTGCAAAGATGATAGTTTTACCCAACATATCACCACCTTCAACCTTGATGCCGTTTTCCATCAAGTGTCGTAGCATTTTGTCTACCGTACCTGTATTGAACAACTCTTTGTTGATCTTGGATGCAGTGACTTCATCAGGAGCATCACCATCCCAATCTAGTTCATCCCAATGCAGTTTTTCTTCTTCTGAAAGCTCTTCATATTTCACGCCTTCACGCATGAATTTCAACGGTACAGAATAGGCTTTAGGCGGTACGAGATAACCATCAGCAATCGCTTGGTTTAAATCGTAGTAATCGGTGGGGACACCACTTTCTAAACCAAACAGCGCATAAGTATCACGGTCTACTTCATCGCGTGGCGTAGCCGTCAAACCGACAAGCAGACTGTCAAAGTATTTAAAAATCTCACCAAACTTTTGGTATACGCTACGGTGGGCTTCATCGACAATAATCAGGTCAAACATGCCTGTACCGTATTTGCGTGTACCATCCGCATTCATTTCATCAATCAAGCCCATCATAGTCTGATAAGTGGAGAGATAAACCCGTCCATTCTGGTTTTTGCTCTCGACCAAATTGACAGGTGCAGAATCAGGTAAATTGGCTTTAAAGGCATTAGTGGCCTGTACCACCAGTGAAGTACGGTCAGCGAGGAACAGAACCTTCTGTACCACATTGGCTTTCATTAGCACATCAACCAATGCAATCGCGGTACGGGTTTTCCCTGTACCTGTTGCCATGATGAGCAAGCCCGCACGTTCCTTACGTTGAAATGCTGCAAGCATAGCTTTGATCGCACGGGTCTGATAGTAACGTTCTACAATATTGGCATTGATTGGAAAGCTGCCAAGATCAGGGTTGTTTTTACGTCTTTCGATCAGGCGTTTTAATTCAGCTTGAGTATAGAAGCCATGCACTAAACGAGGTGGGCCACCTTGTACGTCATTCCAGATACGGGTGCGGTAGCCATTGGTATAGAAAATGACAGGGCGTTGTCCTGTTTGCTGCTCCAAACAGTCAGCATAGAGTTTTGCCTGTTGCTGACCTACTTCAGGATCAACTGATGTACGTTTCGCTTCTACCAATGCCAACGGTAAGCCATTGGCATCATACAGAACATAATCGACTGAACCTTTACCTGAAGTGCTTGGCATTCCTGTGACTGGAACTTCTTCTCGCGCAGTAACGCCAATTTCCCAACCTGCTTCTTCAAGCAAAAGATCGATTTTTAATTTACGGGTTTCATCTTCTTTATAGTCGGTATGGTCTTGAACTTTACTATTGGCAAGTTTGGCTTGTTCGACTTGCTGACGTTTCTGCGCTAGATCAGCATCAATATTGGCGAGCAGTTTTTCGCGTTCTTCCAGACTTGCAGAGAGTTCTAATAATTTTTGTTCCCGTTCACGTAACGCTTTATGCTGTTCAGCAAATTCTTTATCAAAAGCTTTGGCTTCTTGCTGTAGCTGCTCTTTATTTGCTGTGACTGGTTGAGTGCTGTCTGCGTTAGGAATCAGTTTAGGGTTAAATAGAACAGCCTGAGAGCGATCTTTTGATGGTGAGCCATAAGTACGCTCAAACCACACATAGATCAAGAAGAGATGGCTGATATGTTTAACGGTTTCTTCAGTGGTCAGTTGTTTGAATTTTTTGCCATGTACCGCACTGTTGCCCACCATGCGGATGTTATCCATCTTGTCCCAAATGTAGGGTGGGATAATTTCCTTAAACTTTACATCAGTGATTAAGCTATATAGGGATGGATCATAGGGTTGGGTGAGTTTTTTATCGTATTGATAGAGCCAGAAAACAAGGTTCTCTAATGAGTTTCGGGCAAACATCAAGGCGGCTTGAGGGGAAATATACACAAGCTTTTCAGCTTCCTTGGCAGTGAGTGCTAGCTTGCTAAACTCAGGCTCTAAAAACTGAAAATTGCTCATTTATCCCTCTATAAATTATTTGTAAATATACTTTATTTTTATACTATAGCTGAATTAACCTATTGATTTAATATTCAATTATCTAAAGTATAAGGATGATTTTAAAATATGACTGGAAGATCAAAAAATTCTAGCCATAACCTAACTTATTGTGAGCCTTCTTTAAAATGATTTCAAACTTAAAACTAGGATACATCCACTAAACGGATCTCTAAAAATCCGTCTAGTTCTTTAGCTTAAAATTCTAATAGCTTGTTACACCACTTTTACTTAGTATTTGTTTAATTATTGGTGAAGCTTTTTCTACAAACTCTTCAGCTGCAATAGACTCACTTTCTTCAAGTAATAAAACATCATAATGATCATCTTGTTCAACAAAAGGAATATTCTCATTTTTTAAAAAAGTCTGTAATTCGAGAGAATCTTGCTTCTTCATATGCTTAGCTTTAAAGCGGCGGCACCATAAATTTGAGTATGCTGTACTTGTATAAATCTCAAACTCTAGCTGGTAATCATCCTGCGTCGTGTGCAAAGTATTGCTACTTAAAGAGCCCCCTATAGAGGATAAATCTTCTTCATGTTTTAAAAACTCTGCATCAGTTGAAATAAAGCCTAATCCTTGATCTTGTAACAACTCAACAATTTCACGTACTTTTTGTTCATAATATTGGTAGACAGATTCTTTATTATTCTCATCTTGAATACTTTCTAAAATTTCACGATTATTACGATAAAAATTGACGATGTCCATTTGCATTTTTGCATACTCCGAATGTGGGTTAAATTTTTCTAAAGCTGAAATATAATCAATTAGGTAGGTAAGATAGTATTGATCTGCCTGTAAGCTTTTTAGCCCAAGCCCATTCAATATATATTTAGATAATTCAAAGTGTTTAATGACGATATAATTTTCAGGCTTTGATTCTGGTTCCTTAATTACTAATAGAATAAATATTAATTTTTTATTTTTAGGATTGTTGGCATGAGCATGTGAAACATAATCTTCAAAAGGATTATCATTTGCATGATGATGAATTTTATTTTCAATTACTAGGATGTGTTCATCAGTTTCTACCCAAAGATCAATACGTCCTTGTTCTGTCCTTTTTTCAAGAATAATATTTTCTGTATGTATCTGATATGGAAAACTTTCACCAAGAACGCTAAATAATGCATTAATCACAAGATCATTTAAATTATGTTCTTCTTTGCTATCTAAAAAAAAAGCAAGTGTCTTCGAACTTACATTTTCTAAATGGCTAAGCCCCATTATTTCAATAAAGGATTTACGATGGGTTTTAGTGAATGGCAACTTCTTAAAAGCCTGAATTGCCTTTTCGGCCTGATATATACTTAAAGGAACAAATGATTCTTTGTCCTGATCTAACGACAATACTTCATTCAGTTGTTTAAATTGCTTTAAACAACTTTGAGCAGTCTGTAAATCTAGTGGTATCACATGTGCATCTTCCATGCATCTATCCTTATTTCTAAATTAAAACCAAGTATTTGCCTGCTTGTTTACTACATTTTATATAATGCAGTTGTAACATTTGATCTATGATTTTTGCAGCCGAATTGTAAGAGATCAGCAATTTTCCTCGGAGTTCGGCAGTGGTAATCGTATCTTTTTTAATAACAAATTCAATAGCTTGTGGAAAAAAATCATGTAAAATTGGTTCGATATTATCTTCAGGCTCAGCAAGAATACTTTCAAGCGTTTGTATTGCACTTTCTTCGTTGAAATTTTCGACAAAATCTTCTTGCCATTCAATCTCATCTTCTATTACTTCAATCGCATAATTTTGTGCCATTTCAATAATTTGAAATTTTACTTCTTCCCTTAATTCCTCTGGATATTCCACTTCAATCCATTGGGCTTTTAGTACCAACCACTCAATGAAAGATTTAGTAATAGGCATTTCAATTGTTAAGGAAAAAAAAGAGTCACGGTCATCACTAAATATCTGTTGTGATTCATGAATCTCTGAAAATTTCAGCTCAGATAATAATGTGTTTGAGCAATTCAACTGAATTTCTTTTGGTTGATCATCATCATTGTAGAAACCTTCAAATTCATATCGCTCAATTGCATTTTGGATATCGATATCTTGTATATCGATGCTTAAACTTTCTGGCGTTGGCTCAGCTTGCAAAATCCGATGCATCGTAAAAGTACGAATTTGAACTTTACGATTGTTATTGATTTTAGAAGCAATGAGATACTGCTTTCTACCTCGAACAATGACACCATGTGGCTTTATGGTATATTGCGTTGGTTCTCTGTCAAAAGCTTCAGGGTGATATAAAATTTCTAACCATGAGTCATTCTGATGAATGCAATTAAAAATAAGTTCTTTAATTTCATTTTTGGGATTGAGATGCGTTTGGAAAGCCCCGTCCAATGCAAAGCCAAATTTTGTAAGCCATACATTTTTGTTCTTTAAATCTAAAACATTTTGAGCTTGTTCAAACTGCTGTGTGAGTGTCTTTTGCCAAGATTCAGGAAAATAAGGTTTTAAAGATTTGTAACTATGAATTATTGCAAGTGATTGAAATTCATCTTGAATAATATTGTTTTTATTTAAATTGAATTGAGCATCGGAAGATAAGCGGTAAGAAGCAGAACGACGACCACTTGCTATAACTTTATCTATTTGACCTCTATGTAAAATCTCATTTAATGTTTTTAAATCACGTTGCAGTGTTTTACGAGGAGCATTAAATGGCTCATAGGTTGTCTTTAAACCATCAAGTAAATCTTCAATAGAGATGTAGTGATTTGGTGCCTTCGGTAAGGCTTGAAAGACACTTAAAATCCGAAAAAATTGGGATATGAAAGATTCTTTTGAATTCATAATTTTATACTTATTTCTTAAACTTGGTTTAGCATAATCCATTTAGTAGACAAGATTTGTCTTGCTACTAATTTTTATATTGATTTATATAAAGTAGTTTTTGAAGGAAATATACACCAGCTTTTCAGCTTCCTTCGCAGTGAGTGCTAGCTTGCTAAACTCAGGCTCTAAAAACTGAAAGTTGCTCATGTATATACCCTCAAATCTAAAATTAATTAAAGTTATAAATTTCCGCTAAATGCTTGGTTTTGTAATGATTTGAATAACTGTTTAGAAGATTCTAAACTTTTATTAGCATTTAACTTTAACATTTCAATACTATTGTATATTTCAACAAATTTCTTCTGTAAATCCCGTGGTGGTAAATAGACTGGTAATTCTCTCAACTTACCTAATGTAATTTCCCTAAATGTAGCCCCCTTAACTTGCTTTTGAATCCAGTTCTGAGTTGCCTGACATCTTAAATGATATAACGCATATTCACGTTCTATATTTTCGCCAACAGCGATACGAGCTGTTCCTTGTGTTAAATTTGCACCATTTAAAATTTTAGGTACTAAGGCTGTCGTACCAACGGTTGCCCGGATACTCATAACAATATCACCCGTTTGAACTTCGGAACGTTTAAATTTTTTAGCAATTTCTGGGTCAGTTCTACTCAAATTTTCAGTCAGAATACTTCCATTTTTGATGTCTCCTGTACGAATGTAGGGAATACCATCACGATATTCTTCACCTGCTTGTACAATTCCATAAGTCACGATAGTCGTATTATTAACAACTTCACTCAAAGGCTTGGTTTGCCAGTTCATTGGATTAATTTGGAAATCACCAAACATATCAAGGAATGTTGCTTGTAAAAGCTGATCTAATTTTTCAATCGCTTGCTGACGTTTCTGGCGTAACTCATCTGCTTTATCTAAAATAGATGCAATTCGGCGTTGTTCTGAGAGAGGAGGAAATGGTATTTCCATAAACAATAATTGTTTAGGGCTTAAATTTGGTTGAGCTGCGCCACCCGCATTTTTTAAAAGATCATCAAGAAAAACTCCACTAAAAAAGAACTTTAAATAATCTGCTGTAATTTCATCTTTTGCACGGATGATAGCAACACGCTGATTAATATAAGCACCTATATCAGTTTCAGATGCAATAGCGATTTTTCCTACAGTTGCACCTGATAAGGCCATTAAAATATCTTTATTCTGAATCTTAAAGTTATTAGAAATTTTGTATTGATTAGCATCCACAGTCAAAGCGGATTCAATTTGAACTGATCCATCTTGTAAGTCACCAATTCGAATAACTTTGTCATTTCCTGATCCAAACCATTCGCTTTTAAATGCATATCCAGAAATGACAGAGGCAAAATCACCAAGTAGTTTTTTATCTGAAATCACTTAAGCATCTCCTTAAGCTCATTCATTCCTTTCAGAATCTCCTGCTCAAGCAGCTCTAAATCCGCCAAAATCTTGCTTGGTGCCTCATATTCCACTTGCTCATATACCACTTCTTTATAACGGTTAATCGAAAGGTCATAACCATTGGCAGCAATATCGGCTTTATCCACCAAGAAACTTTGGTCAGTCGCTTTACGATCTGCTTCCGCTTCTAAGTTCTTAAAACGGGTAAGAATGTCAGGAATGTTGTTATTTTCATGCTTAGATGCATCGAGTTCATTACGCTTATCATCTAGCGAATAACCATCAGCCTGCATGTCATAGAACCAAACCTTATCTGTACCACCAGTTTCAGTTTTAGTGAAAATCAAAATGGCAGTTGATACACCTGCATACGGTTTAAATACCCCTGAAGGCATCGAAATAATAGCTTCAAGCTTTTGCTCTTCCACAATCTTCTGACGTAAATCTTTATGTGCTTTAGAAGAACCGAATAAGACCCCATCAGGAACAATAATCGCAGCACGACCACCCGTTTTTAATATGCGTAAGAACAAGGCTAAAAACAGCAGTTCTGTCTTTTTGGTTTTTACAATCGCCTGAATATTCTTGGCACAGCTTTCGTAGTCCAAGCTGCCTGCAAATGGTGGATTGGCAAGAATCAGACTGAACTGACTTTCAATATGCGAATGCGCTTCGCTTAAAGAATCACGGTTTTCAATACTTGGGTTTTCAACACCGTGCAGCATCATGTTCATCGAACCAATACGAAGCATGGTGCTGTCGAAGTCATAACCAAAGAAGGTTTCTTCACTAAAGCGTTTTGCCGCTTCAGGTGATGCAAAAATTTCTGTGCTGTGATGTTCGTTTAAATATTCACTGGCTGCAACGAGGAAGCCTGCTGTACCACATGCAGGGTCACAGATGGTATCTGTTGGCTTCGGTTGCATCAGCTCCACAATCATCTTAATGATATGTCGAGGAGTACGGAACTGACCATTCTGACCTGCTGAAGCGATCTTACCGAGCATGTACTCGTAAATATCACCTTTGGTATCTTTGTCATCCATTGGCACTTCAGCCAATAGGTCAACCACTTTGGTTAAAAGCGCAGGTGTAGGAATAGTAAAACGAGCATCTTTCATATGATGACTGTAGGTTGTGTCATCCTCATTGCCAATGCTTTTAATGAAGGGAAAAACTTCATTGGCGATGGTGTCATAAAGCTGAGTAGGATCGCCGAGCGTAATAAATTTAGACCAACGTAAATGGTCTTGTTCTGGCGTGAAAACTGGCTTTTCTACAGCAGTTTTTAGGCGGTTGGCTTTCTTTTCTTTGGTGATCTGAATTTCATCTAGTCGGCGTATAAACAGCAAATAAGTCATTTGCTCCATGACTTCTAGAGGATTGGAAATACCGCCACTCCAAAAAGAGTTCCAGATCTGGTCAATTTTGCTTTTAATTTCGCCTGTAATCACACTGATGACTCTCAAATTTCTTTTGAGGGTATTGTGGTAGAAATCAAGAAAAAAAGCCATTTGAATTAAAGGAGATGCGACAGAACTCGGCGTTATATTTATATCCTTCCAAATTACGAGATTCTGTACTAATGTATCTATTTTGCTAGTCTAGAATCTAATCAATTTAAAGAAACATAAGGTCTCGGATATGAAAATGCAAAGTGAAGAGGATGAAAGAGATATAGCTGCTACAGCAGCTAAGGTACTACATGAAAGATTTATTGAGGTAGCACGCACCGAAACAGTACTTTATGTAAAAAATGATGCTGTATGGAGTAAGTCTCCAAATGGCGATCCTGTCTTAATTAAACAATTATTTGGGCGTAACCCAGATCTCGCTAAAAAATTTGCAAGTAGAGGAACTTACAAAATTAAAAAACGAAACAAAAATTAGCACCCCAAACAAATAGCTCACACTAAGCAGAATGATACAAGCCTTTATCGTAAAAATTTATACCATAATTTAGAATTCTAGCAAAAAGTTCTTATCTGATTAATCTTTAGGTAGTAAATGATAAGGTTCAACTTTAAGAATATGTGCGATTTCATAAAGCTTTAAAACTGTAATATTGACCTCTCCACGTTCAATACGACCAAGATAACTACGGTCAATACCACACTGTAACGCTAAAGCTTCTTGGGTAATTTTTTTCTCTGCTCTTTTTTTGCGTATTAATCGACCAATTTTAATAGATAATTCTGACATTTAAAATAAATTATTCAAAAAACAGAAATATCACTAATTGAGGATTAAATATCCACGGACTATAATCCTCTTTTTTATATTTGAGATAGACCATGAAGAGACCCAGACACTTACCATTGTATTATGAATTCTTAGAACTATTTGATAACTATGAAATTCAAAATTGGGAAGCTAAACAATTTTGGGAAAAACTTAATATTAGTCAGAACAACAAAAATGAAAAATCTAAGCGGCTTATGTATTCTGGTTTAAGAGTTTTAGTGCAACTTCAATATTTGGAAGTAAATCCTTTAATATCCAAAAAAAATATTTTTTCTTATACGGAAACACCACGTATGAATGAACTTAGGAATCGAATAAAGAAGCAGAAACTGGAAGAGATTTTTTCTAAAAAGAAAACAGAATTTTTAGACCAGATCAAAGATAAAGAAAATAATATTGAATTTCTAGAGTCATTATTATCAGATGATAAAACATTAGAGAAATATTTTATTAACTATAAAGAACAGTTGAAAAACGATATTAAAAACATTAATTCAAATATTAGATTAATGAATGAGATAATGAACAAATAAACATATAATAATTAAAATATTATACCAACAATATAATATTAAAATAATATTATTTCGCTTGATCTTTATATCTTTCTAATATATTTTTTCGTCAAATTTATTCAAAATTCGTCTGAAATGATCAAGTCAATTAAGCAAGTTCGAGATGATTTTATAAAATCAGGAATTTCAATCGCAGAATGGGCACGAGATAATAATTTTTCACCCGATCTCGTATACCGAATTTTAAAAAATAATAAAGTTCCACTACGTGGTGAAAGCCACAAGATTGCTGTAAAACTTGGAATCAAGGAGCAAAAAGATATAGATTAATTCACTGTAATTTTTATTTAACCGCAGAAAGTATAAAGACCCATGCGTCAACATGAGTCTTTATAAATTTGTCTTTTACTTGGTCGTGCAAGACATATTCATTCTAAAAGACATTGATTTTTTTATCAATGTTTAAGGTGCTTTCTGCTTTTTATTTTCTTGATTATCTTTTGAGTAAATAGATATGCAGCCCGTTAAAGTTATTGCAAAAGTAGTAAACGATAATTCAGGGGTTTTTACAGAAATACCTGTATTACTTGATAAAAATAAAGAACCAATAAAGCCTCTAGTTGAGTACGTTTTGAATTTAAAACGTAATGGCAAGAGTCAGTCCACCATTGATAAGTACATCAAAGCAACACAACTTTTACTTGAATACATGACTGCGAATGTGACTAGATTTAATTCTCCGCAATCCTTGTTTGAGAGTTTCAGTAGCCGATTATATACAGGGACGATTGGGGATGATGGTTTAGATCCATCGGGTTTGTATTGGTTGCCTTGCAGTAAACAAGTCGCCAGATCACACATCAATTCCTTAAGCAAAATGACTGATTGGTTAGCCGAAAAACAAGGTTCAATTTCAATAAACCCACTTGTTGAGGCTGACAGTGTGACACAACGCCTTAACTACGCTGCTTGGTTTCGCAAGAATCAGCATAACTTCCTTGGTCACATCAAAGATAAGTACATTAATTCAACCG
The DNA here is from genome assembly GCA_002332985.1 of Acinetobacter lwoffii. GTDB lineage: Bacteria > Pseudomonadota > Gammaproteobacteria > Pseudomonadales > Moraxellaceae > Acinetobacter > Acinetobacter lwoffii_N. The sequence continues at coordinate 11,574 of DDAT01000052.1, forward strand.
CCCTATATGCTCGTAGTGTTCAAGGTAAACGTCCATTGGGTAAACAATCACAAGAGGCGATAGAGTTTCCAGAGCGACATTTTGAAGCTTTTTATTTCAATGGGTTAGGAGGTGCGATAGACCGTAGGGTTGTATTACGTGACCAATTAATTCTACTGCTAATGCATGGCGGTGGCTTGCGTGAATCAGAGGCTTTACACCTATGGGTTGAAGATGTCTTAATCGACCCATCAAACCCGAATAGTGTTAAGGTTCGCATCTATCACCCAGAAGACGGGAAAGCCCCGAATAACTGGCGTGGGCGTTCAGGTAAAACAACTCGTGCTGCTTACCTTAAAGAGAAATATGCATTAAGCCCCCGCAATAACCTCATGGGCAAGAAACGAGTTGGATGGAAAAGCCGAGTCACAGACAGCAAAGATGAATATCTGGAAGTTCATTGGCTTCCGACTGTCTTTGGTGAAGTATTTGCCAAACTTTGGCAAGATTACACTCGATTTTTGACTGCTATTGAACGTAATCACCCTTATGCCTTTGTGAGTTTCCACCGTGGGCATATAGGCAATCCATATACGCTTAATGCATTTCACGATAGCTACCGTAATGGCTTAAAGCGTATAGAGCTTAAACCGTGTAAAGCCGATGGCTTATCCCCTCACTCACACCGACACAGCTACGGCAGACGGTTAAGCAGAACTGGCGTAGAGGCAGTTGTGATTAAGAAGTGTTTACATCATGCCTCGTTGGAGTCACAAGCGGTTTATACCACGCCAACAGCAAAAGAAATCACAAATTGCCTTAATACAGCAACGCAACAACTCATGAACCCAACAGAGTCAGTTGAGCGAAGAAGCACACCGAGTTGGGAAGTATTAACTGAACAAGGGTTTAAAGATATTGATCCCGATGGATTATTGACTGGAAAGAACCCAAAACAAGGAAAGTGTAATGGCTACTAATACAACACCTAAAAAGAAAAAGTTTGATGGCCGCACTTCGGATTTAACCTTGCAGTGGCTTGTAAATAATCATGGCAAACAATGGGAAACATGGAGGCAATTGGCTGAGGAATGGATTAACACTCAAAATTCAGCAACGTCAACTAAACTTGATGTTTTATGTATTTTTTTTGAGATTTACCTATGTGGCACTGTGCCTTTTACATCGGACGTTGTGAGTCTATTCGAGGGAAAAAATGGCTGGAAAGCCTCAACTGATGAATTGAAACGTATCGTGCTGGAAAAGACCAACCGTGCTGACAATTCATCTACAGTAAACCTATTAAATCATTGCAAAAAATTCATCGACTGGGTGCTAGATGCTAATTTCAGCGATAAGAACGACAACAACGTAGCTATCCGCTTATACGCCAATCCTTTTGAGCAAGTCAAAGGCAAAAGAAATAGTACTGAATCCGTTCATAATCCACTGCCATACCGTTACATTTGCGATTTGCGCAATATATTGTGTCCAAAGCCGAGAGGATTTTTTTCTGATTGGAAGTGGGCACAGCAGCAGACTGGGCAAGGTAATCAGGGTGGTGAGTGGTTTGAAGTCAATAAAAGTTTAATTGATAAAAAAGACCTTGATTGCGTGTGGCGCATCAAAGAAGTTACTCGTAGTAGTAAGCGCATAACCATTCATCAAATCTGGTCACCAGTGGCCAGCATGGTGTTGTTCATTAAGCTCCATTTGCCACTACGTACCTATCAGGTACGCATGCTCGACTCTGGTGAGGCTGACACACTGCGTTATGAGAATGGAAAATGGAGTAAAAACTCTCATACATTTGCTTTGAATCGCTACAGTAAAGGTGTGTTTCGCCAATTTAAAGACAATGCCACAGGGTTGGAATCAACAGGCCTGTATATCAGTACCAACAAAACCGCAGACCAAAATAAGGATGAATTTGAGCGTGGTTATGAAATACCTTGGCAAAATGAAGATGTGCTATTCTGGCTCGAAAAACTGCGTAATTGGCAAGAAAAATACAACCCCATCAGCAAGCCTACGGACTGTACTACGTTAGAGGTAAAGCATACTAGCGGGAGAAAATCGAAAGCCTATTTAAGCGCAATGGGATACAGTTGCTTTCTGTTTCGTGATGCAACAGCAAGTAAGCTAGAAGATAAAGCTAAGCCTGTTCAAGACTCAACAGTATTAAAGAGTTGGTACAAGTTACTCCACCAACTTGAGCAAAATCTTTTATCTTCTGGTGAAGTCTTATCTGACGGGACAGCACTGCGATTGGTGCATGATTATGATGAAGATTATAAGCACTCTAAAAAAAATACTGAGTTCCCCTTACACAGCCTACGTGTCTCGCTGATTACCTGTTACATCATGGATGCTAAATTACCTTTGCCTGTAGTATCAAAGCTGTTAGCAGGTCACTCACGCATTATTATGACAGTTTATTACACCAAGCTGACTCCTGCGGTTATGAAAGAGAAAATGACCGAAGCGAATAAATTGCTTGATGATAAATCACAAGAGAGTGTTCGCACATTCCTAAAAGATGCTGAAATGCGTCAAATTGAGTGCAAAATGGCATATCACGATGGTCAATCTATTGAAGCTGCATTGGTTAATCGAAACCCACTTGGTTGGGAAAACCGTCATCATGGTTTGTGTCTAGTGGGTGGTAATACAGTTCGCTCTGATGAAGCCAAAACAGTTGCGGGTTGTTGGAATGGTGGTGAGTTATTACAAGATTCAATAATTCCCTATCAGAGAGTTTATAACCAAGTGGCTCACGGTTTTGAAAATTGCGTTCGCTGTCGTTGGTTCATTACTGATGCTCGCTATCTTCCTGCACTCAATGCTCACCTTAACTTTATGAGTTATAAAGCCCATGAAGCTGCTAATTTAGCAGTTCAGTTAGAGGGTGAAATAGAGGTGATGAATAATCTCAAATACGAAGCTGAATGTGAGGGTAAACCATTTACTCAACATAATGAGCTACAAGCACTTCAACGCAGATATGAGAAGCAATTAGTGGAAGCCAATGAATATATAAAAGACTGGATTGCAACCTTTGGGTTGATTTATCGAATTATCGAAATCGAGCAAGGTCGTACTGAAAGTGATACTACGAATTGAATAGCCACCGATTTTGTAGACACCTTTTAGTTAGATAAAATGGCTAATTAACGAGGTGCTTATGAGCAGTAAACGATACCCTGAAGAATTCAAAATTGAAGCAGTAAAACAAGTCACTGAGAAAGGTCATAGTGTGGCTGAAGTTGCTACACGTTTAGGAACCACTACACATAGTCTGTATGCTTGGATCAAACGTTATGATCCACAGCAGCCCAAGACAACAGAATCTAGTGATCCAACTACAGAATTAGCGAAATTAAAAAAAGAGCTGCAAAGGGTCACTGAAGAAAGGGACATATTAAAAAAGGCCGCGGTGTACTTCGCAAGCCAGTCCAAATGAGGTACGCCTTTATTCGGGACAACCAACATATATGGTCTGTTCGTCGTTTATGTTCAACGTTAGATGTTCATCACAGTGGTTATTACGCCTGGTTAAAGAAACCTACCAGTATAACTGCGAGGAAGCGGCAACAGCTTTCAGGATTAATTAAACAGTTCTGGTTGGAATCTGGCGGAGTCTACGGTTATCGCAAGATTCATTGTGATTTGAAAGACGTTGGCGAAAGTTGCGGTATCAATCGAGTACATCGACTCATGAAGGCGAATGGTCTCAAGTCACAGCGTGGCTATCGCAAACCTAGAGCTAATGTTAGTACTCCATCGATTGTGGCTCGAAATACTTTAGACAGACAGTTTAACCCCACCCAGCCCAACCAGTTGTGGGTGACTGACATCACTTATATTCGCACTCATGAAGGATGGCTGTATCTTGCAGTAGTAATCGACCTATTCTCACGGCTAGTCGTTGGCTGGTCTATGAAGTCGAGAATCACAACAGATCTGGTTTTAGATGCTCTACTGATGGCTTTGTGGCGAAGAAGCCCAAAGAACAAAGTCCTGATTCATTCTGATCAAGGTAGCCAATACACCAGTCATGAATGGCAGACATTTCTCAAGCATCACAACCTTGAAAGCAGTATGAGCCGGCGTGGAAACTGCCATGATAATGCTGTTGCTGAGAGCTTCTTTCAGCTGTTAAAGCGAGAGAGGATCAAGAAGAAAATCTATGTGACAAGAACTGAAGCAAGGTCGGATATCTTTGAATATATAGAGATGTTCTATAACTCAAAACGCAGACATGGTTCCAATGGTCAGCGTTCTCCATTAGATTATGAAAAGGCCCATCAAAAGATGGTTATGTGTGTCTAGAATTTTGGTGGCTATTCAAATAAACTGGTTGCAGTTGGCTCAGTGAGCGATATTAAAGTTGGCTTTGTAGAAACAGATTCAGAATTATTACAACTGTCTTTGCTTTGTAACGATGCTGAATTTTATCCAGACATACTTGATGATCTTAAGAAGACTCCAACGATTGAGCGAATAACTCAAAGCTTAAGCCGTTTTATGATGCGTAAGGGCTATACGCCACACCTCCTCATGCTTGATAAAGATCAGCAACTTATAGCAGCAAATGCAATGATGCGCCAAATGGCACTACAAGCTAACCCAACAGACAAACTGGATGGTTACAAACGGGTAGCAAGCTACTTGGAGCTTGGTCAATTTATGCAAGACAATAAACTACTCGACATAGGCATTAATGCTTTAGAGCACAGTTTAAATGCACCTGTTAATAGCATTTCAATTAAATCATTAGGTTCAAATGTAGTTAAAAGAGATTCTCCAAATGCAGGTTGATATTAATACTATTCTGACAGGCCTAAAATCTGGTAAAGCAAGTCGCACACAAGTCTCTTTAGATAAGCTAAATGCCTTATTAGAAGCTCGATTTAAAGCAGGTGAAAAAGATTACTCTATTGCAGCAATTGGCCGAGTATCAAAAGCCGAAGGTGGCGTTAGTACAGTTAGCATTCGTAATAAAACGGGTGAGCATTTTCGCCTTTTGATTGACGCTTGGGCAACAAAAGCAAATACCACAATGAAAAAGCCACCTGTACCTCAATCCAGAAAGCTAGATACACCATCTGATATGGATTTATTGAAGCGATTAGATGACCCCGCGATGAGGGCTGTTTTTGGTCAAATTATTGCCGAGAAGAATAAACTAAAAGCAGAAAACCGCATTCTTAAACAAAATGCGGAAGTCGTTGTAGATATGCGACCAAATCGGGTGATTCATGCCGAACAAGTGCATCAAGAAGTCGAAGTATTGCCATCATTAGATGGTGTGCTCCTACAGGCAGATATTGAAGCTTTGGAGGATGCTATTAACGAAGACAGAATGGCACAGCGAGGTTGGACGGTATCTAAATATGGAGCAGTTAAGGATGAGCATGAGCGACCTCTGTTTAAGAATGGGTTCGTGTTGGCAATACAGAAAGTGTTGGCACAGGTATAACAAACATTCTCTTAGGGGGTAAAATAGATCCCTAACGCATTTATGGACAGTTTTTTCTGTTTTAGGGTTAAATGAGACTACACAAAAGCATGGAATATTTCTCAAATAAAGATCGAGGAGCATGATAAATCATTTAAAAAGCCCAATCGGTGTGGATTGGACTGCAATAGATGTGATAGGCTATTGAATTAAAAAATAATTAGAGCATTTCATATAGGCTGTATTATGTTGATTTTAGCTATTTTTTATAATAGTGAAGGAATATTAAAGTCTGAAAGATTATCAGGATCGGGTAGAAACTGAATAACATTCAAGTCCCTTACTTGAAACTCACTTAACTTAAAAAAATCTTTCATATAAACCCCTTTTTTAGTCTTAGGATTATATATTGAAAAATTTTTATTATTAATTTGAATGCTAATATATTCTAAATGCTGAGAATAATCATCCAATAATGGATGAATAAATTTATAGTTATTGCTAGAGCATATAATTCTATTTAACTTATTAATTGTCATTCCTCTCTCACACTTATATATATATCTAGATAAATGCTCTTTACTTTTCAAATATTCAGTAATTTTTAATAAATTACCATCTACAAAATCGACATTATCTTTTTTTATTTTCATATTACATCTTTTACAAGATAAAGTTAAGTTGCTAAAATCAAATGCTAATTCCCTAAAAATAGAAGATGGTAAAATATGTTCAACATCTATTACCATTCTGAACTCGCCAATAAATGGCCTTAAACAATAGCAGCAATGGTTACAAGTCATTAGCAAATAATCTTTTATCTTTTTTTTAACATCTTTTAAGTTTTTTGAGTACCAAATCTCTAATTCTGTGTGAGCTAGATCTATAGCTAAGATATCTGAGTTATCGAATTCCATTAATCAATACCTCTTTGCAATTTCTTACTATTTGCAATGATTTGTTCTTTTAATTCTTTCAACCATGATACTTGATTAAAATCATGAGATGCCTCTATATAAATATCTAACTCAGATATCACTAGCTCTAAAGATATTTCATCTAATGTTAGCTTATTAAGTAATTCAGTAATTTTTCTGGATAAGAAAGAACTTTGAGGTGTTAGTATTCCAAATATATTCCAGTATATAGCCTCTATACTCTTTTCATTTTCATCTTGAATAATTTTTATATTTGAATTTTTTACATGAAATATAGTATATGAAAGACTTATCTTTTTTTCTTTATCAAAAAACAAGTTCGTTAAAAGTAATGGAGAATGTGTTGCTATATATATTTTAATATCATATAAGTAAAATAGATCACTAATATTTTCTAGATAATCAATTTGCCATCTTGGATGGAGACTTATTTCTGGCTCATCTATAATTAATATATTTTTTTTAGTATCCGATAAAGAAATAGAAATAAAAAAAATAGTTAGAATTATATTTCTCTCACCTGAGCTTAATTGGTTAAATTTTAGAATTAATCTTGTTTTTTTACTAATAAGGTGTGTTTCAATCTTTTCCCCCCAGTAATATTTAATCAAATATAAAAATTTTATTGAATTCTCTATTTCACCATAAATATCTTCTATAAAATCAATACATATATATTTATTACCCGCCTCATCCTCTTGAATATCTAAATAATCAAGAAGTGAACTAACTACATATGATTCATCATAATCACCGTCAAATGTATCACCACTAAGAAAATCTTTTTCTAAAAGATCATCTTTAACAGAAAAGAAAATTGTACTTTCAAATCCAAGATACTCGAGCATTCTAGCTATTTTAAAAAACTTACTTTCGACTTCATCATATTTATTATTTTCAATTAAGTTAAATGTTTGCTTAAGTAGTTTATAAACAACTGAGTTTAGGTCATTAACTCTATGATTTGGAACTAAAAATTTAGATGAGCGCTTTACTAAATTTTTACCTCTTGGGTTGTTAATGGTAATTAAATTGGTTCGATTTTCCTTAAATTGCAAAGCAATATTGTCTAAAATCCGAGTTTTACCTTGTCCATTTTCACCGATCAAAATATTAATTTGTGATGAACTATCTGTTATTTCACTTAAACTCATAAATTTTAACCAACCAAATAATAATTTTCCTACAACAACCCGAATCCTGCTTAAAGAAATGAGATCATTTATATTGAGACTTATCCATAATTTGAAGTATAAAAAAGTCTATACTTTGATCTGATAACACTAAAAAATCAATCATAAAATTATATTTATCTTATGATTTTAAAGAGAAATTCTTATCCGTGATTCGATTTAAAATATAAAGATTCTCATTTTTCAACTGTCATCACAGCCATTGGTTGTAACATAATCACTTATAGATCATCTACGAAGTACGTAGCTATTATTTTCTACATAGGTTGAGATTACAATTCCATACAATGTATAAAAAATCTTTCAAAGCTATTTAACATAAATCTCATCTGCGAAATGAAAACGTTAGAACCCTTCTAAAGAGTCCAAGTTAGATATTACTCTCTGATCATTTGTTTGTGAGGTTTGGTGTCCATTAGAATAATAAGATGCAATTAAAACTGAACTTTCAGATAACTTGTATGACAAAAAAAACGGAATTTTTTTATATCATCTGAAACCAAGATCAGTCTACCTGTGAAGTAATTTGGATAGTTTCTGCGGTATGCATTTATGCACACAATCATTTGAATTTAGCATTCTGTAACAGAACATATTTGTGAGTGTTTTTCAAAAGCTATCTGAATAACTGATTTTTCACGCCACCAAGTATATCCGTGAGATGGCACACTGATGTCAAAATGAGCTAGAACGAGTACCAACTTGTTGTGAGCTTAATTTTCTTAAGTCGAGTGTATTTTATATACCTAGATTTTATACATATAAAAAAGTAGAAAAACACAATCACTTGATAGTAAAAGGTTTTTCTACTTTTTAATGTATTTTATACATTTTCAACTAGAAAGAGGTAAACTTAAGGGCCTTTTTATATCAGCGCAAAAAGTTCAATTTTCAGGTACTCATCATTCAATTCCCATCCAGCCTAGACAGGCTGCCTAAAAAAACGTATAACACCGTTTTAAATTTACAGGTGTGCACCGTTGAAACTTGTGCTTGCTCCCATGGAAGGCTTAACCGATCCGATTATGCGTGATGTGCTGACATCCGTAGGTAGCTTTGACTGGTGCGTGACCGAGTTTATCCGTGTCACCGATTCTCTCTTGCCCGACCATATTTATCACACATATTGTCCAGAACTGTTGAATGATGGCAAGACGGCGGCAGGTACACCAGTACATGTGCAGTTTCTTGGAAATAATCCGGAGATGCTGGCAGCGAATGCCGCCAAAGTGGCAGCCATGGGTGCACCGGCAATTGACATGAACTTTGGCTGTCCGGCTAAAACCGTGAACCGTCATCGCGGTGGCTCAGTCCTTTTAGATGAACCTGAAGTGGTGCATGAGTTAGTAAAAGCCGTGCGTGATGCCGTTCCTGCACATATTCCGGTATCGGCAAAAATGCGTCTGGGTTATATGGACCGCAATTTCATGCTGGAAAATGCGCATGCCATCGAAGATGCTGGAGCTTCCTGGGTGACCGTGCATGCACGTACCAAAGCCGATGGCTATACTCCACCCGCTTTTTGGGATCAGTTACAACCAATTCGTGAAGCCTTGAAAATCAATGTAATCGCCAATGGTGAAATCTGGAACAATGCCGATGCCAAACAGTGCCGACTAGAATCTGGCTGTGAAGACCTGATGATTGGCCGAGGCGCAGTAACCACCCCAGACCTGACCCAATGTATTCGTCAAAATTCGGATCTGCCTTTGCTGAACTGGAATGAACTGCTGCAACTGCAAATCCGTTTTATTAACGGTCCCGCCAAAACCGAAATCGGCATGGTTGGCCGTTACAAGCAATGGCTGGGCATGATGTCGAAACATTATCCTGAAGCCAAAGCATTATGGGATGAAGTAAAACGGATTAAAGTTCTGGCTGAGATTACCGAAAAACTGAAAGCTTCAAATATTTAACACTAAAAAGCCTTTGAATCATTCAAAGGCTTTTTTATGGGCTCGTAAAAGCTTATGACTGCTTAGGCTGTTTTGAATACCACTTCGAAATAAATCCAATCACAAAGTATGAATAGATTAATTTCTACTAGCAGAACATCCATATTCTAATTTTTCATTTGTTTTAAATTTTTAGATATTAAAGTTCTTTCATAAATCATTTTTTATAATCACTACAAAGGAAATTCCCCCTCCTTGTAGGAGAGGGCTAGGGAAAGGTTTTACCCCCCTCCTCCCATTGCGAAGCAGTGCTTCTTATCCCAGAAGGAGAAGAAGCTTTTAATATTCATTTAAATATCAATAGAACGATCATTTTTTGATTTATAAAAGAGATCTATGAATGCGTCCGCTCAATATTTAGCAGGATTTCTTTTTTATCTAAACCACCGGCAAACCCCACCAGCTTGCCACTGCGACCAATCACCCTATGACAGGGTGCAATAATCGAAATCGGGTTTTTGCCATTGGCTGCACCCACGGCACGTACCGCCTTGATATTACCCACCTGTTCAGCAATGTCGCGATAGCTTCGCGTTTGTCCGTAGGGAATATTCAGTAGCGCCTGCCAAACCTTTTTCTGAAAATCAGTACCTGCAAATTCCAAAGGCAGGTCAAAAACATTGCGCTGACCGGCAAAATATTCTTGGAGCTGATGTCTGGTTTCAATCAATACCGGATGCTGCGGATCTTCAACCAAGGTCGCCATTTTCACCCGATTCGGCTGTTCACAGTCCCAAAGCACAGCTACCAGTGCGGTTTCATTCGCGACCAGTTGCAGCTGACCTACGGGAGAATCCATATAGAGATAACTTAAGTTCATGATGGCGCCCTGTCCCAATCGCTGGAGTTCATTTTCTATATTAACCCAGTTCACCGAGACAAGCAGAAACAAATTATGAAGAGGATACTTTCATCAGCACCAGACCGGAAATGATGAGTACGGCAGCCAGCATACGCAACGCTGTAGCGGGTTCACCCAAAACCCAAATACCGATGAGAAATGAACCCACTGCACCAATCCCGGTCCAGATCGTATAGGCTGTACCTAGCGGCAAAGTACGCATCGCATAAGCCAGTAAAGCAAAACTCAGTACCATGAAGACAATGGTAATAATACTTGGGGTAAGTCTGGTAAATCCTTCAGACAGCTTCATCGAATATGCCCAAACGATTTCAAAAATACCCGCAAGAATAAGTACGATCCAGGCCATGCAGCCTCCTCCTTTTATATAAGAATCAGGCCGTCCTGACGATTTTTCCTGTAAATTCCGATACGTAATTCACAAGGGAGGTCGTTCCTCCTAGGTGTAAAAATTTGATAAAACCGCGTTTCAGCAATCTGGCTATTTTTACAAAACATCACTTATCGAGATACAACTTAACTTTGTCTTACTCAAATCTTCACGACATTCATGGCTACTCTGGTTATGGTAGATTTTGAAAATGCCAAGTCAGAAATAGTTCTAATAATCGGGCAATTCATTCACAACAATTACATGAGAATGGACTCAGAATATTAAGTTATACACATCAATTAAATTTAAACTTTGTCTGGAGAAATTACATAATGAAACACAAATATACGACACATTGATCACTTTTTGCCTGGTTCCATTATCAACCTATGGTGAATAAACAACCACCAAACACAAGGGTTATAAGCAATAAAAAAGAACCCAATTTGAGTTCTTTTTATACAGATTTTGTCTAAATCGCAATCAATCAGGCTACAAACGATTACATTTTATGCAACATATCCATATGGTTATCAACATAGATATCTACACACTTATCCATAAAGTTATCCACATATTTATGCACTTATGAGTTTTTAACGATTACAACTGAACCTGTCCCACTCTCGCTAATTCCGCACGCATTTCATCAATCACAGCTTTATAATCCGGCTTGCTAAAAATAGCTGAACCCGCCACAAACATATCGGCACCCGCTTCGGCAATTTCACGAATATTGCTTGGCGTAACACCGCCATCAACTTCCAGACGAATATCATGACCTGAAGCATCAATCAGTTTGCGTGCCTGACGCAATTTATCCAAAGTCATTGGAATAAATTTCTGTCCGCCAAAACCCGGGTTCACGCTCATGAGCAAAATTTGATCGACTTTATCCAGTACATAATCCAGATAATACAGTGGCGTTGCTGGGTTAAATACCAAGCCCGCTTTGGCACCACCTGATTTAATCAACTGTAAAGAACGGTCAATATGATCAGAAGCTTCCGGATGGAAAGTAATGATATCGGCACCCGCTTCAAGGAAATCCCCGATCATGCGATCCACCGGCTTGACCATCAAATGCACATCAATCGGTGCCTTGATCCCATAATTTTTCAAGGCCTTGCAAACACCCGCACCAAAAGTCAGGTTCGGCACATAATGGTTATCCATGACATCAAAATGGACAACGTCTGCACCTGCTTCCAACACGTTCTCGACTTCTTCACCTAAACGGGCAAAGTCAGCAGATAAAATAGAAGGGGCAATTAAATAAGGCTTGGACATGGGAGAACCTGGCTTGTTGAAATTGGATTTTTCCCATTATATCAAATCCGCTCCGGCTACTGTGATTCGATGTTGCAAGATTAAAACGCTGTGTAACGCTTTGAGGCTTATGCCGGCATCACCGCTTGGTTTAAAGTGCAGGATAATGATAAATAGTGTAGAAAACTGATGAAAAGTATTGCCCATATCCAGACGCAACAAGCAGCACGAATTACCAAACGCCTGGCCAATCACTGGAAACATAAATTTAATATTGATGAAACCGAACAAAATTTCCTGATTCATTTTCCAAATGCTGAAGTGAGTCTGACACCCGAGGCGGATCATCTAACCGTAACGATTCAGAGCAATTCTGATTCCACTGACCTGAATAAACTCGAAAATGTGGTTCTGGATCATCTGATCCGTATGGGACAGGAACATCTGACTGCCGACTGGCAAAGATAGGGACTAAAAAGCCGTGATGATCAAGGCATAGCAATGATCAGAAACTAAATACGATGATCCGCCTGATCATTAAAGGCATGAATACGCTGAATTCTTTTATCCAGTTCGGGATGTGATTCCAGATATTTTTTAAACTTCCCGATCAGGCGAATCCATTTCAGTTCGGTTTCTGTCAGATGCCGGTCTTTTCCATCGATATTGAGAGTGAAATTTTTCATTTTTAAGGTTTGTGATTCCTCTGCCAGTATTCTGGCATTTTCCACCCGCTGCAAAAAGTTAGACAAGTGAATACTGGAAATCTGCTGTTGATGCAAATGCTGCATGGCATAGTCATCGGCATCCAGTTCAATCGCCTGCGAATATCCGGCATCGGTCAACACGACTACAGATGCGGTGACCACATCACTTAAATCTCCAGTTACCAAGGCAAACAGTCCCGCCACACCCAGATTAGAAATCACTTTTTGCATGCTGTGCTTCTGTACCAGATGGCCTTGTTCGTGGGCCAGTACTGCGAGGACTTCCTCATCGGTGCCGCTGATTTTCACCAGTTCATCAGTCACAATAATGGTGTTATTCGGGATGGCTGCGGCATTCATGCCCATGCTTGATCCACCTTGACGGAAAATAATTTTTACAGGTTTTTCTACAGCAATCTTTTGTTCATACAAAGTTTTTAATCGCATCTGCTGTTCTTCTGGTAGTGTACTTGGTTGGGTCTGGGCAATTAACTGCTGCTCTGTTCGGTTGCCTACTTCAACCAGAGTCTGCTCCGGAAGGAATTTTGCCAGATGTTTGGCACTATAAGGAATCCCCCATTTTAAAATCACAATCACTGCACTAATCACGATGATCATGGAAAAGAAAATCAGGATTGGTGAACGTTCAAACTTCCAGATCGCATGATAAATATCTTTATGCTTAATCCCGAGCCAATGCGGCGCTTTGCTTAAAAACTCAATCCGACGCTCTTCAGGCAACTCAATAATCGGTTTACGACCACCGACACCACCAATGTAGGCCATGTCCGGATAAGCAAAATAAAAATCTGCATCGCTAACTTGTGCTGGAACATCCTCATCAAGTTTCAGGGCAATCCCTTGTTGCTGATCCGGTACAATCCAGGCACGGCGGGCTTCAGCAAGAATTCCGTCATAAAACTTAACTTCGACAGGTCGTTTCATCACATTTACTCCTATAGCGATGCATCGAAATCAAATACGTCCAGGATTTCATCAGCCAAAGCACTCGGGTCAGGTTGCAAGATATGCTCAAGATTGGTTTCATCGTCTGCTACATAGAGTTCCAGATGGTTCAACTGATACTCATATAAACGAATGGCAGCCCAAGGCGTCATTAAGCCCAGACTAAGAACACGCACTATCCAGTTGCTCAGCACAATCCAGCTATAACGCCATGTCGTGACCCGTGTTTTAAAGTAACTTTGACCGAGCTCCACATGATTCCAGGTAATGAGGTATAAACGTGCAGAAATGACCGGCCAGACCAGCGCCAGGCAAAGCAGATAGCTAAGCAGTAAACCCAGACTAAACAAATTGGTCCCTATCCGGTCTACCCAGTACACCACTGCTGCAAGCCAGCCAATACCAACCAGCAGGCAAAGACTCAAGGGCAGATAAACGGCAGACATAAACTTGGACCAGTTAATATTCAGCTTGAATTGCAACTAACCAATCGATAAATGATTAAAGCAATAGCGTTTATAGAGCCAGATCACCACTGGGCTGAAAAGAAACAGAGTAAAAATATTAACCAATATCGCGAGCCATAAGACTCTATAGGCTTCCCGATTACTTCCACTAAAATGAAACCGGACATTACCATATTTACTATTCCGAGCCTTAAATTTCAGGGTCATCCGAATGAGCCAGGGCAAACACAGCGCAGCGACCATCAATAAAGAACTGGTGGCAAGGATTGAATAGTTGGTCAGTACGACGGTAACCAGATATAGTTCCAGTGCAAACAGACGACCCAGCAAGATCCGGCTGGGCATGGCCACAAAGTCGAAGCGATGGTTTAAAAATTGGGTATTGCCGTAGAAATAACGCATACGGCGTGCCTTGGCCCAAGGGCTGTACAAGGTCAATGTCACTATGGTCAGCATCAGATTCACCATCCAGATACCAAAATATTCGGATGCACTGCCATGAAATCTGAATCCATATCGCTGATATTTCGGTCTGACCGAAGGCGTGGCTTCAGTCGAAAAACTTGAAGCAGCTGGAAATAATGACTCACTGACACGAATACCGTCTGCTGTCTGCTGCATGACGACCCCAATTTTTTATACTTTTATACATCTGATATTAAAAGAAAAACCCCCAGAATGTAAAAACATTTTGGAGGTTTTTTAATCTTTTTGGCTTTGCTACATATCTGCAGTCCTACTTTAAGGATTTAACTGTACGGCATGGAATTGCAAATGATCATCTACGAAACTTTGAATAAAGTAATAACCATGATCATAGCCCTGATGTTCACGCAAAGTTAGCGGCTGGTTCACGCCATCACAAGCCTGCTGGAACAGGGCTGGATTAAGCTGGTTATAGAACTGGTCTGAAAAACCCTGATCAATCAGGATATCGCCAAACAATGCGCCCTTTTCCTGAACCAAAGCGGTCGCATCATGTTTCAGCCATTCCTCTTTTTCAGTACCCAAATAATTCGAGAATGCCTTGTCTCCCCATGGGCACTGACTCGGCGCACAAATTGGTGCAAAGGCTGAAACAGATTTAAATTTTTCTGGATATTTAAATGCCAGAGTCAATGCGCCATGACCACCCATAGAGTGGCCGAAGATGCCGATCTTGCCGGGATGGATTACGAACTCCTCAGTAACCAGTGCATAGAGTTCATCGACAATAAAGCTTTCCATCTGATAATGTTCAACCCAAGGCGCCTGGGTAGCATTGATATAAAAACCTGCACCCTGACCGATATCCCAGTTGTCGCCTTCTGCCACGCCTTCACCACGTGGTGAGGTATCAGGTGTAATCAAAATCAAGCCAAGCTGTGCCGCCAAACGTTGTGCATGCGCCTTGATGGCAAAGGTTTCTTCGGTACAGGTCAAACCAGCCAGATAGAATAATGCAGGACAGCTGTGACCTTCTAAAGCTTGAGGCGGCAGAAAAATGCCAAACTTGGTCGGGGTTTTAAGATAGCGCGAATCAAAACGATAAATCCGCTGTTCACCTTCAAAGCTTCTATTGTTCTGTATAAGTTCCATGGCTATTCCTTATTATTACAACCGGTCTGTGGATGACATTGATCTAGGGAGATGATGTCGCCGTAGTGGTCTGTGGAAATAAACGTTGCTCCAGTTGCGGCAACATCAATTCCATATTCTTACCAATCACCCATTGCGGTTCTGATGGCTCAAAACCTTGAGCTGATTCCCATTTTGCTACGGTATCTGTGGCCTGTGCGAAAGCGCTTTGCAAGCTGCTATTTTCACGCATGGCTTCATCAAAGAACGCACGACCAAAATAGGTATAATCCGCTTCATTCGAACAGCCAAAAGACTGCCGATCAGCTGCCGAAGCCGTAATCACCAAGGTATTGTCATTCTGTAAAGCAGAAGCAAAACTGCCTGAAAAACAGGCCGAGATTACGATCACGCGCCAACGTATGCCTGATGCATCTAGTGTTTCACGCAACCATTTTGGATCAACCTGCGCCAGATCCAGTGGGGCATTTTCCATTTCAAATACATTCGGCAAACCGTGAGAGGTCATATATAAAAATAATACGTCACTTTCACGGTTCATCTGCTGCCCCATACGGCGCAATGCCAGCTCCATACTGGTTTTGGAAGCAATCGGCATGGTGGTACGTGTCGCTGGGTGATTGACCAAGGCAATCGATCGGCCAAAAGTACCAAAACGGGTATCAAACTGTTCTTTAATCCGCTCGACTTCAGAATGGAATACATCCTGATAGCTCGCTCCGGCCACCCCCATGAAATACCAGTGCGACTGTGCGAATTCACCGTATTCGATATTTTCCAGCGCTTTGTTCAGCAGAGTTGGCTGGGCATAGAAAGCATCTTCGGCAAAACTCGGTGGAATTTCTTCAACTTTCCAGATGGGCTGATCTTTAACTGAAATCTGCCAGACCACCAAGGTAAACAGGGTCGCCAGCATAATCAGCGCACGTTCCCACCACGGCCATTTTAATTCACGCGAGATGACCCAGACGACTGCCAGACTTTGCCAGACAAACAGTATGACAAAGAGCGTTGGAATATAGTCGTAGAGGATATAAGGCAGATAATCCAGATCACCCAGATACTGGATCAGACACTGGAACAGCATGATATGGGTATCTAATACCAGCCACAACAAGGCTGGCACCAGCATCAAGCGTGGATTATTGACCCGCTGTGACAGAAAAATACCGACAATCAGGGCAATGAAAGGCCAAAGCGCATAACTGATCAGACCTTGAGAGTTAAAATCTCCCATACGGCCTGAACTGAGCCAGCTAAACAAACTGTTGGCGCAGCCACCCAAGATCCCCCAGAACACCAGTTGCATGATGGATGGACGGACCAGTTGTAAAGAACGCCTCGACCCCAGAAATAACCACATCCCGGCAATTTGGTTGCTCTTAAAATCGTGCCAAAAATTAATGGAGGGTTTAAAGTCGATCATAGGATTTCAAGGAGATGAGTGGCTCGCTAATGTGCTGAATAAGTTTATGCTTGATAAGCATTTAATCAATGCTAATTTTAAATATATAACAAATCTTTGCTTAATAAAGAAGCCATTATCCTATTCAGCTACAAGTTCATGCTGAAAATACGCATCAAAGCGACAAGCATCGCCTTGCCATTGATGATTTGGCTCTTTTCCGGCCAGAAATACTGCCAGACGCGGACGTTTGACCACGACACGCTTGCCAATTTTTTGCGCCAGTTCTAAAAGGTTATCGCCCAGATCCATTTCACCATCTTCAGGCAATAACATATGCAACAGCTGCATCTGTTTTTTGACCTGTGCCTGCTTTTTGACTGCCTGCTGATTTTGATCCCGCTGTGGGAACATTGGATCAAGATAAACTACATCGACAACTTTATGCTGCTGGGCCTGTTGCTGCAGATAATCGGCTGAATCAGAAAAAACCAAATGAATCCGTGATATGACCTGACTCAGGAATGCATCCGACTGGGCACGCGTATGGCTATCTTCAAGCAAGGTGAACAGAATCGGATGCCGTTCAACCAGGGTGACTTGCGCACCTAAATGTGCCATCAACAGACTGTCATGTCCCAAACCTGCAGTCGCATCGACTAAGCTTGGTTTTTCACTTAAATTACAGGCACGTGCAATCATTTCCGATTTCAACGATGCGCGTTTTAAACGTCCAGTTTCTGCTTGCCAGTCCGGTTGCATCTTCATGCCATTGGCACATATCCAGAGTCCGTCAGCCTCGACACAAAGCGCCAGTTCAGGGTTTAAACGGAAAAAACGTGCATTGAGTTTTTCAACAATTTCAATCTCGACCTGCACCCCACGAGAAGAAAGCACAGCCTCAAAGTGCTGTGCTTTCTCTTGATAGTCAGATTCGGCATATAAGCGAATCGCGCTTACCATAATTTCCAACCTGTATAGGCAAATAATAAAATCAGCAGACCCGAAGCAATACGATACCAAGCAAAGATCATAAAGTCGCGTTTGGCCACATAAGCAACCAGCGCACGAATTAATATCAATGCCGAGATAAAGGAAACCAGAAGCCCAACCCCGATCACGGTCCAGTCTTCAGTCGTATTTAAAACATCATAGCTTTGATAAAGATCCAGCAGGCCAGCACCGATAATGACCGGAATACCCAAGAAAAATGAGAATTCAGTCGCTGCCTTACGGGACACACCCAGGAACATTGCACCGATAATGGTTGCGCCTGAACGGGAAGTTCCCGGTATCAAGGATAAAACCTGAATCAGGCCAATCCAGATCGCATCTCTAATGCTGAGTTCTTCAACTTCATGCACACGGACTTGTGGTGGATTCTTTTCAATCCAGATAATGATCAAACCACCGACGATCAAACCAATGGCGATGGCAATATCATTAAACAGTAATTGTTTGACGGTTTGTCCCAAAGTCAGACCAATCAATATAATCGGAATAGAAGCCAGAATCAGGCCAATGCCTAAACGGCGACCTTGCGGTTCACCGCTGACAATCCCGGTCGCTGCACCCCAAAGACGTGCCCAATATTCATAAATAACGGCAGCAATTGCCCCCATCTGGATCGCGATGACGAATACATCACTCTTTTCCTTGGTCCAGAAATTCATTAATTCTGATGCCAAAATCAAATGGCCGGTACTGGAAATAGGCAAAAACTCGGTAATGCCTTCGATAATACCCATGATGGCCGCTTTGAGTAGCAGTAAAAGATCCATGCTTTATCCTAATTAATTATGCTTTGCCTTGTTCTGGAATTTTTTTCCACGCGTTATCGCGTAAATATACGGGTAATGCCAATTCTGCACTTACCCAGTTTTCTGCTTGTGCCGCTGCACGTGCAATGCTGGCGATATCCTGTGCGGTCGCATGCACATCTTTATAAATTGAAGTTTCGCTTTGTACCAGTTCAGCACCTGAACCGACTGGGGTAAAGCGCATAGCTTGGCTGCCTTCTGCATAACTTAATAGTTGCTCATCATCGACCGGTTGCATAATCCCTTGGGCATCCAGTTGATAGCTCGCGATATAGACTTCGCTCATGCGGGCATCCAATACCGCAGACACTTCCTTAAGGCCGTGTAAACGATAGGCTGCTTGTGCCAAAGCCTGCAAAGTTGACACCGGAATTACCGGCACATCATTTGACCAGGCCAAGGCCTGAGTCACGGCAGCATTAATACGCACACCGCTAAAAGAACCCGGACCACGACTAAAGGCAATCGCGGTCAAATCAGCAATGGCCAGCCCAAGATCTTGCAGACCTTGTTCAATCATCGGGAGAATCGTTTGCGTTTGTGCCTTGGCGCGCGCATCAAGCTGAAAAAATAGTTCTTGAGTATCATCGATTACAGAAACGGAACACTGCTCATTGGCAGTCTCCAATGCCAGCACTTTCATGCACAACCTTAATTCAGAGAATATAAAAAACGCGGATATGATACTCCACTCATATCCGCTACGCGAGATTTTCCCGAAACAGATACAAAAATGCCTAGAAAATCTAGGCTTATGATTCACTCATTAAAAGAGTGCCTTAGAGTTGCACTTCTTCCAAATCCTGAAATTTCTGAAAATGCTCGGCATAATGCATGGCACTCATTGTTAATTTTTGAATACTGTCATCATCCAGCATTTTCACCACTTTACCGGGTGAGCCCATCACCACGGAATTATCCGGAATGATCTTGCCTTCAGGAATCAAGGCATTGGCACCAATAATACAATTCTTGCCAATCACGGCATTGTTCAGAATGACGGCCTGGATTCCGATCAGGCTGTTATCTCCAATGGTACAGCCATGCAGCATAGCCTGATGCCCAATTGTCACATAATTGCCAATATTCATCTCGATGCCTGCATCCGTATGCAACACTGCATTTTCCTGCACATTACTAAAGTCACCCAATTTAATTTTACTGTTATCTGCACGTACTACAGCCCCAAACCAGACACTGACTTGTCGTCCAAGTTCAACTTGTCCAATCACTGTTGCCGTTGGTGCCACCCAGCCATCCCAGGGCTGATGTGTAGCGGTAGGTATATGTCCCTGAAATTTGTACAACATTGATAAAATCCTGTTCAATGGTTAAAAAAATTTGGAGCGTTTAAACGTTGGAGAATTAAGCAAGAATGGCCAGTCTTTTTTATAATCCAGCCCATATTGAAATAAAGAAATCAGCATACGCGCGGTCAAGCCCCAAACCACTTCATTTTCTACCCGCATACTCGGAAAATATAAAGATTGCTGGGCAAAGCGAACTTCATAAGGCGTGGGCGTCACTTCAAGCAAATGCTGCAATGAGGCAAAGAAAATCCGGTCGATTTCCATCGGTTGTGGAATCAGCTTCACTTGTGGAGGAATCAATCCCACAATCGGTTTGACCAACATGCCATTACGAGCTTTTTGCATGGGTAAATCACCCATTAAATGTACATCAAAAGGATTGAGTGCCGTTTCCTCATAGGCTTCTCTTAGAGCCACCACAATATTACTGGTATCTTGCGGATCGCGCTTGCCACCTGGAAATGAGACTTCTCCGGCATGATTATTCAAATAAGCTGAACGGCGCGTCAGCAATACTTTCGGGTCAGCTTCATCTGTAATTGCAATCAACACGGCAGCGTGCGCAGATCGGATACGCTTGGAAAAACGTAAGCGTTGCTGCAACCTTTGTGTCAATTCACATGCATCCATTCTCTCAACCCTAATCATGATCATAATTTCATCATAGCTGATTTTAGTCTGGGCGGGAGAGAAATGATGCCAAATTTTGCTTTTTCAGTTATCCTGAGCATACTTTTATCATTGATGATGAATATGAACTTCTGTGTGAATTGTGGACATAAAACCACTGCTAAAATTCCTTTGGGCGATCAGCAAATTCGCAGCGTATGTGATTCATGCGGCTCTATTCATTACATTAATCCGAAAGTGATTTGTGGCGCTTTGGTCTTATTCGAAAACAAAGTACTGCTCTGCCGTCGTGCCATTGAACCACGCTACGGCTTATGGACTTTACCTGCCGGCTATATGGAACTGTTTGAAACCATGGAGCAAGGGGCTGCCCGGGAAACCCGTGAAGAAGCCGAAGCTGAAGTAGACATTGAACAGCTGTACTGTATGTATAACATTCCGCGTATTGGTCAGATTTATGTGCTATTTAAAGCCAATCTGATTGATGGAAAATTTGGTGCGGGTGAAGAAACCATCGAAGCACGTTTATTTGATGAAGCAGATATTCCCTGGACTGAACTTGCCTTCCCGAGTGTAGAACACACCCTCAGACATTATTTTGAAGACCGTAAAAATAATATTTTTCCAATGCATCTGGAAACCTTAGGCACGCGTTTAGACCACACGGGTTAAATCTAATATGCATAAAAAAATCCCATACTAAGATGGGATTTCTTATTTTTAAAAAATATTATTTGGCTTTGACTTGATAGCAATCCGCGAGCTTAAACTCAACCGAACCACCGTTTAATTTTGCCAGGCTAATATCTGCCGGTGTTTCACCCTCATTGTTATTATTATAAACTTTTTGAAAACTTGCATAGGTATTGGCCCATTGTACCCCATCACCTGCCGAATTCAGGAAAGTTACACGCCCATTCTGGCCGACATTAGTATCTAACACATTAGACAAATTGAGCAGTGCACCACCGATCACAATCGTATCCCTAGAATCCGGTGAAGACTGGATACGTGAGTCTACCCCTACCAATGCGCCATTGATATTACCAAACTTTTCATTGGCTAAAATCAGGCGCATGGAAACCGCTTTATCAGCCACAAATGCACGTCCCAAAGTCCCGAGGCGATATTGTTGTATGCCTTGATGATCTAAGAGCGTATCTGCCAACACATCACCCTTACAGCCATTCACCGGATCAGTCGCGAAATTGCTGGAAGATTGCATATTGGTGCGTACATCACCATTACTGTCAATGACGATTCCTAAAGTAATTGGGCTGACAGTGGTATCTGTAAATTTAAATTCCAGATTGGCATACATTGGGAAAATGTATTTCTCCCCATCCGCGACGTTCTGCGCTGTTTTAAAGACCTGACGATCCAGATAACTAATTGGGAAAATCTTATATAGATCAACGCTTCCCGTATAGTTTTCACCATCGGCCTGCAAACGCCACAACCCCAAGTTGGCTTGATCGGAAGTATCCAGCGATTTTTTGTCAGTCACCATCTTATAGAAAGCTTCTTTACCGGCGATCACATAATCATTCAATAATCTGCCTTGATACAACTCAAGCGGAGTCGCATTATTTGCAATATTCAAGCGGTAAGGCGTGTTAATGGTTTTACTGGTTGGATGAATCCATGAACTTTGCGGATCAGCGGTCATTTGTACCGGTTTCACCTTACGGATGAGTTGAGCATTAATCCCCCCTAAGGAAGATAAATTTTCTTTAGCCAATGTTAACTGGGTATCACGCCATTGCAGACCGCTGCCAAAGGTATAGCCTTGGCGATCGGTAATCAGCATAAAATGGCCAAATAAATATTTAGTATTCTTATTCTTAATATCACAAGGGTTTTGATTACAGCCCACCAGTCCATCTGAACCGGTCAGGTTACTTCCAATCACGCCTGAAGTTGAGAATAATGAAAATTCTGGCTGATACACGGCTGCGTTGGCAATCGTCACCAGCTTTTTAACTGTGGCAAAAGCCACCTCATCCGAAATTGTGCTGATATCAACAAAATCTTTAATTTTGGTCGCCAAATCGGCATCCATCAAATTGATATTCTCACTAGTTTTCGCCAGATCTTTACGCATCTCTTCAGTAATATACAAAGGTTGTACATCAGATGGATTAATAATACGCCCTTCTTCTAGCGCCAAAGCTTGCAGAATTTTAACCAGACGCATGGCCACCTGAACGGTAGGATCATTAGGCACCAAATCCCCTACCGGACGTCGAGCAATCCCAGTTGCAATATCGATGACACTTAAACGCGGCAGCTGGGTCTGGGCACTAAAACTAGCATAATCGCTGAGTTTAATTTGACCTAAATTAATCTTGCGCGAAGCAAAACTTTGAATATAAAACTCAATATTATCCGTCTTTTGACAGGTTCCAGAAGCAACCCCGTTTTTACTATCAAATAACGTAATAAAGGTATTTTCTGTATCGCTACTACAGTTAAAGTTCAAACCATCGAGCGGATATTCCAGCCCCCATTCCACACAGTTAGTTGTACCTGGGGTACAAGTACCATTGGTCGTGGCTTCATCATTTTTTTCTGGAATGACATTGGCACTTTCCCCACCACACCCACTCAGTGCCGTTAAAAGTGTGGTTAAAGCAAATGGAAATAATATTTTATTTTTCATCTTTTTGTACTCGAATAGTCCTTATCGAATGGCGACTAATTTTAGTTGTCCATGATTTATCAGCATCTTGTCTTCAACATCTATTGCTGAGGCCAAAGGCGTCAATAATATATATTCACTTTGAGCAGGAATCTGGAGAATCCCTTCGATACGCTCATGTTGAATCATATTCGCCTGTCCTTCCTGATTTTTAAAACCACCCGCTCCTTCAAGCACACAACCACGACTGTCTAAAAACACAACAAAAGGCCAATAATACGTTGGATTTTTCTGGCTAGAGGCATAAGAATTGATCTGAATATTCTGGATATCGGATTGAAGCTTTACCACTTCAAAATCAAATTGGTCTGCTTTAAGAGGCGCACGAGGCCAGAGGTTAACTGCTTTTTTAAGGCTGATTTCTTTAGCTTTTTTAATTTTCTTATCATTAAAACACTGTTTGCCCAAGCTATCGATGGTCTCCGACTGTGAAATACGATAATAACTTTGAGCCAGTACCACAGGACCAGAATCTACTTCTGGCGTTTGAAACAAGGATTTTAATACGGATTGTCCCACCCCTTTTTCACGTTCAATTGTCTGGATCCGGGTAGTTCCAATATTTTTATCTACTACTCCTTCGGGCATGCTATAGAAACGTTTTTTGCCTTCCAAATTAAATTCTTTATTTTCCAGATACTCACTATCCACATATTCAATGCCTTCAACCTGGCTAAATCCCGGTTTTTGTATAATAGCAACAGAAGATCCAGCTCCAATATCAGGATTTTGAATAGCTTGAGATTCAGGTTTTAATTGTGGTTTAGACTGAATCTTTTCTTGCGCAATATGCGGTTGTACTGGTTGTACTGGTTGTACAACCATATTATGGTCATGCTTAGGTTTGACTTGTCCATTTTTTACGACGGACACTTTTTCTAAGTTTTGCTTTACAGGTGTGGACTGAACTGCTGCAGTTCCTACTGTTTTCGACAATCGAGATTTGTCCTCAATTTTTTTCTCTGCATTATTACGAGGTACGACTAATGGTCGTCCATCCGGACCAATAATCGTAATAAATTCTTTAGCGCTTGTATAAAAAGACACGGATACCAGACTTAATGCCAGTACCGCTGTCAATCCAACGTTCCCTGTCTTGATCATTTCTTCCTTACCAACGAGTGCGATAGTTCAAACCTAAAATTGTAATTTTGGTATCTGTTTTTACGTTTAAACCTGCATATGGGTTTAATAACAGGTTATTTACCCCGGTCTGGTTGGCTAAACTACTGGTATTTGCTGGAATCTGATCCTTGCTGCGCAAGAAACCAATCGATAGATCCAGATCAGTATCTGCATCAAAGCGGTAACCCACACCTAAACCAAATAACTGCGCACCATTGATCGGTACCATGGTATTACGCTTATTTTTCGGAATAGCACTGGTACGTGGCTCATAACCTGCCCGAAGCTTCAAACGGTCTGTAGCGGAATACTCCATCCCGATACCAAAGTTCCACGGCGATTCAAATCCCATCGGTAAAGCCAAGGTTGAGTCAGTAACATTGGCAGACAAAATTTTGGCAATTTTTAGGGCTGAAATGGTACGATCAAATTCGAACTTAAATTCGTCCCAGACCTTGTAATCTGTCCAGCCAATATCAAAATTTACTTGCAAATCTGGCATCACTTTATATTTGATACCTGCCTGAAAATGCGCCGGATATTCAAAATCCTGCGACACCAGACCAGATTCACTCGATGGTATGTAATTAGGAAATCCAAGAATTGCAGCCAGAATCTGGCCGGTCGGTGAGGTCATTAAACCTTTAATCATTTCCTGAGGAGCTTTGGCATTATCAATATGATATTTACCTTTTAAGCGCATTTTTGCAGCACTTTGGTACACCATACCAAAACTAAAGTCTTCGCGCGGTTCCCACAATATTCCCAGGTTATAACTTGGGCTTAAGTTCTGCTCAAGCTCCAGTTGCATTTGACCAAACTTGCCAAATGGGTTCATCCCCTCATCCGCATTACAGATCCCGAGCAAAAGAATATCTGTAATAATGTCGGAATTTTCTTTAAACGGCGTACACACGACTTCGTCGATCATACGCAACATCCCAATCAACTCATTCGGGAAACGCAAGTCCGTTTTCATCCCGATGGCTTGATAAGACATCCCGATAGAAGCACCAATCGACAGTTGGTCATTGACCTCATAACCGATGGATGGTGACAGATAGGTAATCCGCTCTAAAGCAACCTGCTGTCCCATAAAGTTTGCCGGGTTCCCATCTTCATGACCAAAACCTGCCATGAGAGGAGCATAAACAGCAGTCGCATAAGTGGCTTTCGATCCAGGGGGATTGTATGCGATCCCCATGGTCGGTGCAGTCAAAGGAAGGCCTTCCCCTAAATCCACCATTTTTTTCAGAAAAGGGACATAAAGGCTGACATATTCCACATCACCTTTGACCGGACCTTTAAAATCGGTACACAAATCAGATGAAACTTCAGGACCGTCATTACAGACAATAGGATCATCAGAATAGCCAAATACGTTATATCCGGCCGGTACTGAAAACTCACGCTGGATATCAAAATTAGCCACAATGATTTGCTGTTCGGTTTGCAGACCATCAATTTTAGTCAGTGCAGCCGGGTTAAAGTGGATGGCATTGACCCCTGGAGGATCTGCGGTGACGGCATTCCCCATGGATAGTGCACGTAAATCAACTGAAAGGTTGGTTCCCAATTGTGCAAAGGTATAACTTGAACAGCCCGCAAGAATAATTCCTGTTAATAACGGGCTAAGTCGAATGTTTTTCATACGACACCCCTATTAACTGATTTTTTTACCAAAACCTAAAATATCAAGTGGGAATGATAATCCCAACGAAACATCCGGTGCATCTTCGGTCAGCCCTAGGCCAACGGTACCATTAACAATTGTTTCTGGAGAAACTCGCACCCCTAAGGAAATTGCAAAGGTAGAACTGGTCTGATCTGCAGCAGAATAACTTTCACCAGTGTTATAGTTAAATTCCGCACCAGTATTAAAGCTTTGCTGATAGGACATGGTCATCGAAACATCATAGTTAAATGAATATGCGAAACCAAAGGCAAAGCCTCCACTAACACCAGGTTCAAACTCCTCAATAATCCGGCTACCTCGACGCTGATTCAGGCCCGATTCTTTAAAACCATAGTTCGCAGAAACCGATGCAAACAATACAACTGGGTCAATGTATTTACGTGTACTAGCACCCACTCCAGCAGAGTAATAGCCCTTTCCTGCTGCCAGATCTGTCGCAGCATTAATTTCATAAGGGCTGTCACCCGTTTTGGTCGACAAATTTGCAAATAAAATCAGAGGCAGACGACCCGCTTTTAGTGGAAAGGGTTCCCAGCGAGCGCCCAAACTAATATCGCCCAAACCTGCAGTAGACGTATCTTTTAACAAGTCAGTTTTGGCCACTAAAGGTAGAGATGCAGTCAAGGTCAGGTTATCTTTCACACCATATTGGAAAGTAAAAGTATTAGTCATACTATGTGTTGCATTTTCTTGAACACGTAGTTGATACAATTGGCCCTGAGCCATTTCAATATCGAGTTGAGTGTCTCGATAATAGGTATAATCAATATCGTAATATGATGAAATTTCACCTTGTTTTATCAGAGAGTATTGGCGTTCATTTGACGTAAATACTTCTTCCAGGTTAGCTGCCTGAGTAGCATCTCCTTCTTGTTGCTGTAAAGCTTGAGATGCATCTACTACCTGGCCAGCCTGAGTCTCTACAGGTGCTGCTGTTTCCACGGCAGCCTCTTCAACTGCTTCATATCCACCTAGTTCCGATTCTTCTGCAGTCTGCGTTTCGACCTGCCCGGTTTGAGCCGGTACAGATGCAGCAGTTTCAACAACAACTTCTTCATCAACCGTTTCGTATTCACCTAGTGCTGGTTCTTCTGCAGCAAATGCAACGCCCATTACCATTTGAATGCTCAGTGCCAAGAACGTCTTGTTCATCCATTTACTGTTCATATCCATTTCACCATTTTAATTTTTATTACTGTTTTTCGTTTTATTTATTCTTGTAATACAGTCTCAGGAAGTTATGTTGATATTCCCCAAATTGTTCTGACTCTGTATTACGATTACGGTCCATACGGATCGTAGAAGCTTTATCAGCAATTTTGTCCATATAAAATTGTGGATACTGCATGTCAACCAAGGCATAGCGATTAATCGTAGCATCTTCTACATGACGCATATCTGATTCTTTTAATGCTAGAAAATTTTTGCGATATTGTTCAGGTACATTAATCAGGAACAAAGTGTTATTTTCCCAAATATCCTGAAAACGCCGTTCCTCAAAACTGATATTACCAAGTGCCGGATCTGCAACATAAACCCGGCCATTTTTATAACCTTTATAAACTACAAAATGCTTAAATCCTGCATAGGAAATCGGAACAATGGCAGGCTGATCTTGATTGACTAAATCTTTGAACTCTCCTCGATAGCCTCCACTTTCCAACCCTAAGGCTGAAACAAAGCGCTTCATATCAAGCAGAGAAAAACTACGGCGTTCAACAATTTTATCCGTTTCACCGAATTTCATCAGCCCACTCATGACTTGCTGCTCATCCAGCTGCGTACCGACATAACCATTGAGGAGGGTCGTCAGTGCTGCCGAACCACAACTATAGTCATAAGCTTGACGTACAATGCCCTGAAACTGATCCAGAAGTGCCGGTTTTACTTCTACAGCTTCACGGTGCATACGCACAAAAGAGTCATTTCTTGAATCAAGAACTTCAGTATAGTGAACAGCCCCATTCGGCTGTTTTTTGATATCCAGAGCTTCTTTGGCAGCGTAATACATCAACGCCGAGCCCAACGCGATCTCTAACATAATTATTAACTTTTCTTATAATGGGCATGATGTGCCTATTTTTCTTTTTATAGAGCATTCACTCTACTTCCCTGTAACTAGAAAGATACCTACTTTTTCAAAAAAATACAGTATTTTTTTTATTTTTTAGATAAGTGAGATAGTCATAAAAAAGCGCGTGTAAACACGCGCTTTTTTAAAATAAAGATTAGTGACCCGAAATGGTAATAATTGCGCCTTTAGTATAACTACCTTGAGCTTGAGAGTAGAAAGTTTGTAAACCTTGAACTTCCATATCACCAATTGATGATCTTGCTTCACGGTTACCTAAATGAATACCTTTAATGTATTGGTCTTTCGCTCCAGTATCATTACTTACAATACGAACATGCGCTGCCTTACCTAACTGAGCTGTAGTACCTACATAAGCATCGTTATATACAGAAATATTCTGGCTAATAGTTAAATCATTAGAATCCGCATCTGCGATTTTGATACTTTCAACAAAAATCTCACCGGCTTCACGTGTAGTCACTGCAGTCGTGCCTACCATCCCCACTGCTTTATTTTTAGACGAGTTATCTAAAATACCTAGGTTTTTAATTTCTAGACCACCAATCATTTTACTATTCATCTTGATCATAGCGCCTTGTGGAGCAGCACCCAGTTGAATATTGGCATTTATCACACCAGTTTTAACGTCAAAACCACTAATGATGTCGTTTACAACACCGGCACCACCTCGGCGAATCGAATCTGGATCATCTGCACCAGATGCAGTTACACCAATTCGACCAACTTTGATATCTAGACCCGATACTTGTGCAGCAACATTAATGAAAGGATTACCAGCACCAGCATCTGAATCAATCACCAAGTCAGCAAGGTTACGGGATGCAAGTAAATAGGCACCACTATTGTCATAATTGGCACCGATTACTACACCATGGGTTGCAGTAGTCGGATCAGCAAGAGCAGCAGCATCAGGTGCTGTATCAGTCTTACCACGGATTACGATCGCACCTGCTGTAGAAGTACCTCCGAAACCCGCCTCATTTGCAACACCTTTTGGCGCTAAACCGTCGTTATCATGGATAAATAATTTTTCAATAGCAATTTTCGAGATGCCGATACCAATTGTCAAACCGTCTTGACCCGTTGTTTCGCTTAGAGATGCATCATCCATTGCTTGCATCGCCATCGCATTGGCACTAAATGCAACTGAAGTCGCTAAAACTAATTTTGTAAATTTTTTCATTGTTTACTCTCCCAAGAGTACTATTTTTTTTGGTTGTGAATTACTCAGTGTTTAGGCTGTATTTTTTATTTTCTGACAGCTTAAGCATCTTTCCTTGAGTAATTTGCTAGCCCACTTAAATTAGCGTCGAGTCAGTTTTTGATCAACTGTTGTTGGTCGCAATCTGTCGCTTACCGATAAACGGTATTTCATGATTTAAAAATATTTTCCTGACTTCTTGATATAAAATAGTGAGTCATATTGAACTCTCTATAACTGAATGACCGAAGCTCTCTATCATCACCCTTTAAAATTTGAATCTCGTCTGGTTGCAGATCTATTATCCGCATTGAAGACATTGGATCATCTGGTGTATTTAAATAATAATGGTCAGCCTTTTATTGCCTGCTGCGCTCAAGAATATTTTATTGCCCAGACATCACAAATTCAGTCTTTTAAAAGAACAGGGATTGAACACTATCAGCACAGCCCATCTGAGTTTAATTTAGCAATCGATGCATTAAAAACTCCTCAAGAGAATGGCTTTCGTGGAGGTTATGTCGGTTTTATCGGCTACGATTATGCGGCTCAACAATATATTCAGTATCCAGATCGTCCTCAACCTGGTTTATTTATTGGTCAATTTTCTTCCTACATTAAACTAACCCCTGATGGCTGGATGTTCTATAGTGATGATCGACAGGCAGAACAGCTTTACAATCATATTCAGAACCTACTTAATCAAGATAAAATTCACCCGACATTTCATTTAAAAAATCCTTGTACCTCACGCTGGACCAAATCTGTCTATACTCAGGCTTTTCAGAAAATTCAGGACTATATTGTTGCAGGTGACTGCTATCAGATTAATCTGACCCAAGAGTTTAAAGGTCGTGCCCAAGGCTCCCTCTTAGCAACTGCCCAAGCATTCTGGACATTAACCGAAGCGCCCTATGCCGGTTATTTGCGTATTGGTGATTTTGAATTACTCAGTTGCTCACCCGAGTTATTTATTGACTTTGAAAAAAATCGGAAAATTATCACTAAACCAATTAAAGGCACCATGCCACGCTATACAGATCCCGTGCTGGATGAACAATCTAAACAAATCTTAAAAGCATCGGAAAAAGATCAAGCAGAAAATGTCATGATTGTGGATTTATTACGTAATGATTTAAGTATTTATGCGGAAACAGGCTCGGTTAAAACACCCAAATTATTTAATATCGAAAGTTTTAATCAAGTGCATCATATGGTGAGCGAAGTTGAAGCGACCCTAAAAGCAGATATCAATCCTTTCGAGGTGTTAATGTCAGCCCTACCAGGTGGCTCAATTACGGGTGCACCTAAAATTCGTGCCATGCAGATTATTGCTGAACTGGAAGGTGCAGCACGTGGGGCTTATTGTGGATCAATGGGTTATTTTAATTTTGATGGTACCGGTTCCTGGAACATTCTGATTCGTTCCATCCAAAAATATCAAGAAGATGTTTCTTTATGGGCGGGTGGTGGTATTACCATTTCTTCGGATTGTGATGCAGAATATCAAGAATGTTTTGATAAAGTTTCAGCGATGCTGGATCTGTTAAATACGTGGTATCAGCCTAAATAAATAAAAAGCGAATCATTTGATTCGCTTTTTTCTACAAATCCACCCTAACCTTCCTTTACTCAAAGAGGGAACTCCTCCCTTTTCAAAGAGAAGCTAGGAGGGATTTTAATCACACCAAAATCTCATTTTTTAGCGTATCGACTAAACGCTGATTTTGCTCATCTGTACCAATGGTAATTCTTAAGAACTGGTTAATACGTGGCTTGTTAAAATAACGCACGATAATGCCACGTTCACGCAACTCACTTGCAAGTTCGCCTGCATCCTTAGATGGCAATGAGGCAAAAATAAAGTTGGCACTCGATGGTAAAATTTTAAAACCAAGCTCATTTAGTTGAAACACCAACTTTTCACGGCTGGCAATAACTTTCTGATTCTGTGCTTCAAAGTAGGCCTGATCTTCAAATGAAGCGACCGCTGCAGCAATCGCAAAACGGTCCATCGGATAAGAGTTAAAGCTGTTTTTGACTGCTTCAAGTGCTACAATCAAATGTGGCTGGGCAATCGCGAAACCTACTCGCAGACCTGCAAGAGAACGTGACTTCGATGTGGTTTGACACACGACTAAATTTTCATATTTCTCAACCAGCTTGACTGCTGATTCGGCACCGAAGTCGACATAGGCTTCATCAATCACCACCACTGAATCCGGATTGGCTTGCAGAATTTCCTCAATCGCCGCCAAGCCCAGATCAATACTGGTTGGCGCATTAGGATTAGTAATAATAATGCCGCCATTAGCTTGTTTATAGTCATCTACAACAATTTCAAAGTTATCATTCAATGGCAAGATTTTGGTTCTGATGCCAAAAAACTGACTATAAACTGGATAGAAACTATAGGTAATATCTGGATAAAGTACAGGCTGTTCTTGAACAAAAAATGCTTTAAAGATATGTGCCAAGACTTCATCTGAGCCATTGCCGACAAAGACAGTGTCTACAGGTACATTTTGTTGTTTAGCGATCGCCTGTTTCAACTCTGATGCATCCGGGTCAGGATACAAACGCAAAACATCTGCCGAATTTGCCAATACCTGTTGTACTGCCGCAACCACTTTGGGTGATGGCGGATACGGATTTTCATTGGTATTAAGTTTTAAAATATTCTGGATTTTTGGTTGTTCGCCTGGAGTATACGGTTTTAATTCACGTACTTCAGGACTCCAAAAACGCATTTGTTCTGTTGTGATATTCATTTTGTATTCTCTTTAAACCCTCTCCTAACCTCTCCAAAGGGAGAGGAATTTTCATTACTAAAGACACAAGATTTTTGTGGTTTAAATTCTCCTCTCCTTTTAGGAGAGGGTCAGTGAGAGGTTGTAATGCTATTTATGATTGATAACGATAACGTGCTGAACGCGCATGTGCATCCAGGTTTTCTTGTTGCGCCAAGATATCCGCGGTTTTTGCTAAAGTTTTTACACCTTCTTGTGAGCACATGATCAGGCTTGAGCGCTTCTGGAAATCATAGACACCAAGTGGCGATGAAAAACGCGCAGTACCTGAAGTTGGCAAGACGTGGTTTGGACCGGCACAGTAATCACCAATGGCTTCAGGCGTATAACGACCCATAAAGATTGCACCTGCGTGACGAATGCTATCAGACATTGTTTCTGCATCATCTAAACATAACATCAAATGCTCAGGCGCCACCTGATTAATCAAATCCGATGCTTCTTGGCGGTCTTTCACCAAGACCAAAGCACCACGATTGGCAATCGAGGTACGGGCAATTTCTGCCTTTGGCAAGGTTGCCAGATGCATTTCAATCGCCTGCTCAACATCATTCAGCAACTGTTCATCTGGTGTAATGAAAATGGCCTGTGCCACAGTGTCATGCTCAGCTTGCGAAAGTAAATCCATCGCCAGCCATTCAGCATTATTTTGGCCTTCGGCATAGACCAGAATTTCAGAAGGTCCTGCAATCATGTCGATACCGACCTGACCAAACACCGCACGTTTTGCCGCAGCCACAAAACGGTTGCCTGGGCCGGTAATTTTATCGACCGGTGGGACAGTTTCTGTACCGTAAGCCAATGCCGCAACCGCTTGTGCGCCACCAATCGTGAAGACACGTGTCACACCTGCCAGATAGGCAGCCGCCAGTACCAATGGATTTAAATCACCATTCGGTGCAGGTACCACCATAATAATTTCCGGCACACCTGCGACATGTGCAGGCACCGCATTCATCAATACTGAAGACGGATAAGACGCCAGACCACCCGGTACATAAATTCCGACACGATCCAGTGGGGTAACTTTTTGACCGAGCGTATTTCCTAAAGCATCGACATAGGTCCAGCCGTCCTGTTTTTGTGCTTGGTGGAATTCCCGAATACGATTCGCTGCAAGTTCAAGCGCTTCCCGGACTTCCATGCTTAGACCATCAAATGCTGCTTTCAATTGTTCCTGGGTCAGTTCAAGCTCTGAAAATTGATGCGCTGGATGTCGATCGAACTGTTGAGTGAGTTTAAGAACATGAGCATCACCATGCTGACGAACATCAGCAATAATTTGATCTACAGTTTTTAAAAGTTCAGGATCATTAACAGTTTCAAAAGCCAACAAGTCAGCAAAAGCTTGCTTGAAGTTTTGATCTTGGGTCGATAAACGTCGCATCAATTTACCCATCAGGTTTGAATTCGAAGGCTTTAGTTTACCTGTTTTCCAGCCTTTTGTCGGCAGCTATAGTGCTCTAGCCCCATGAGTTTTATTGGAAATAACTTTTGGTAAAATTGATGAAAAGATTTAGATCATCTTTTATTTTCAATCCAATAAAAGAACCGCCCTATTAAGGACGGTTTTTGTGTTCAGCATAAATTATGCTTTTTTCGCTTGCTCACGTGCTTCAACCGCTTGTTCCAGTTGAGCCAAAATCGGATTTAATAATGCCTGCTTACGCTTGAAGCTAGCTTTGTTTACGATTAAACGTGAAGACACTTTACAGATTTCTTCAAGTGGCTCTAAGCCATTGGCACGCAAAGTATTGCCTGTATCTACGACGTCAACAATGTAATCACCCAGACCAACCAGTGGTGCAAGTTCCATGGAGCCATACAGCTTGATCACATCAACCTGCTCACCCAAGCTGGCATAGTATTGACGGGTCAAATTCACGTACTTGGTCGCAATTTTTAAACGACCTTTAGGACGTTGCATCCCCACCTTACCGGCGGTCATCAATTTACATACCGCAATTTTCAGGTCCAATGGTTCATAGACGTTTTGCGCGCCATGTTCCATCAATACATCTTTACCGGCCACACCAATATCGGCTGCACCATTTTCAACATAAGTCGGTACATCTGAAGCACGTAAAATTAGAATACGAACCTGTTTATGCGTGGTCGGGAAAATCAATTTACGAGATTTATCAGGATCTTCTAAAAGATTAATCCCTGCTGCTTCTAGCAAAGGTAAAGTCTCTTTTAAGATACGCCCCTTACTTAATGCCAAAGTTAAACCATGATCAAAATTGCCCATTACGTCAAAGTTTGGATCATCGTTTCTCATATCGCTCATTAATTTACTCGCTTAATTTGGGCACCTAAACTTTGTAACTTTGCTTCTACATCTTCATAACCGCGGTCAATATGATAAATGCGGTCAATCAGCGTTTCACCTTCAGCGGCAAGTGCTGCCAGCACCAAAGAGAACGAAGCACGTAAATCTGTTGCCATTACGGGTGCGGCAGAAAGTTTTTCTACACCCGTTACCACAGCATCATTACCTTCTACCTGAATATTGGCACCCATACGTGCCAATTCAGGAACATGCATGAAACGGTTTTCAAAAATCGTTTCAGAAATTGTCGCAAAGCCTTGAGCAATGGCATTCACAGCCATAATCTGGGCTTGCATATCGGTTGGAAATTCTGGATGTGGTAAGGTTTGGAAGCTGACAGCTTTCGGACGTTTACCCAGCATATCCAGTTCAATCCAGTCGTCACCACGGGTCACTTCTGCGCCCATTTCTTCAAACTTGTCCAGCACCGCTTCCATCAGGGACGGATCAGTATGCGTGGTTTTGATACGACCGCCAGTGATCGCTGCTGCTGCCAGATATGAACCGGTTTCAATCCGGTCAGCAACAACCGCATATTCACAGCCATGCAGACGTTCGACACCGGTCACGATTAAAGTATCAGTATCCAGACCTTCAATCTTGGCACCCATCTTGATCAGCATTTGCGCAAGATCAGTGATCTCAGGTTCACGTGCTGCATTGCGAATCGTGGTCACACCATCGGCCAACACGGCAGCCATCAGAATATTTTCTGTCCCACCCACAGTCACCATATCAAAGACAACTTCGCCACCTTTCAGGCGACCATCGACTTTGGCATGTACATAACCGGCTTCGACTTCAATCTCGGCGCCTAAAGCTTCTAAAGCTTTCAAATGCTGATCGACAGGACGGGAACCAATCGCACAACCGCCTGGTAAAGACACTTTTGCACTGCCATAGCGCGCCAATAATGGACCAAGCACCAAAATAGAAGCACGCATAGTTTTTACGAGCTCATACGGTGCGAACTGGTTATCTAATGTAGACGTATCAGCAACAACCGTATCGCCTTCATAAGTCATGGTGATCCCAAGACCAGCAATCAGCTTCACCAACGTATTGACATCTTTTAGATTAGGAACATTTCTGAGCGTAATCGGGGTATCAGCCAGAATCATTGCTGCCAATAATGGAAGTGCTGCATTCTTTGCACCAGAAATGCGCACTTCACCTTCGAGCTTGATACCGCCCTGAATTAAAAATTTATCCATTAAATGATTAAGCTCCAAATAAGCTTGCTTTGCGCCATTCTTCTTTTGTCATCGCGCGAATCGTTACTGCGTGAACTGCACCACTGGCAATATGGGCATTGAGAGGAGCATAAACAGCTTGTTGGCGTGCAACTGGACGCTTACCTTCAAATTGATCATCCACAATACGGAGATCAAATTTTCCGCCCTGACCACTCACAGCAACATCCGCCTCTGGAAAAGCGGCTTCTAAAATTTCAGCGAGCTGTTCATTATTCATCACAAGACCTCTTATAGGACTAAGGGTGTAAAACGAGCCATTTTACTATAAATAGCAAAAATAATTCATGGATCCATACATTATATATATAAAAAAAAGAGGCTTTTAAAACCTCTTTTTCATCATTTGTCCTTTATAGAGCTAAAGGATGCTGCTGTAAATGCATTTCCCGGTATCGATCAATCTGCCGTTTCAATTTTTCGGTCAATATTTTAATTGAGGTATACATATCATCTGCGGTGGCGTGAGCAAAAAATTCAATGCCCGGTAATCGGATAATAGCCTCTGCGATATGATTACTACTGCCCTTTCTAGAGCGTTTATCAATTTGATGATCTTTCGAGAGTTTCACTTGCATACTATTCACCTGATCTAGGTGCTTCGTCATCTGTGAAAACTTGGTTTTTATACTTTCTTCAATAGCTGGCGTAATCGATAAATGATGTCCACGAATTGTTATTTGCATAGTTCTATCCCTCACCTTCGTTAGGATTAGAAGAGTCACAATATAAAATAATTTAAATACAGCAACTTATAAATAAAATATCCGTATTTTAAGTCCTGGATCAAATCATTTTACTGCTCCTCAAAAGAAAAAAAGATTCATTATGCTGTCATAATGAATCTCTAGAATAGCCAGATTTCAAATTTTAGATCAAGACTTTTCGCTCAGAAGATGAAGGAATATGTAACGATTCACGATATTTCGCCACTGTACGTCGTGCCACATCAATGCCTTCATCTTTTAACATATTGGCAATTGCATTATCAGACAGAGGCTTACGGGCATTTTCTTCGGAAATCAGTTTTTTGATTTTGGCACGAATAGCAGTAGAAGATGCTTCACCACCTGAAGTAGTCCCGACATGACTCGAGAAGAAATATTTCAACTCGAACAATCCACGTGGGGTCAGCATATATTTATTGGTGGTTACACGAGAAACTGTAGATTCATGCAATTCGACTTCTTCGGCAATATCTCTTAAAACCAGAGGTTTCATGCCTTCCGCCCCAATTTCCAAGAACATCTTTTGATGTTCTACAATACAAGTCGCGACTTTCAATAATGTTTTATGCCGTTCATCGATACTTTTGATAAAGTTCTTCGCTTCCAGCATCTGATTACGCAGGTACTGATTATCATCGCTATGATCTGCACGACGAATCATTTTGGCATAAAAAGAATTGACGCGTAACTTTGGCAGTACATCCGAGTTTAAATTGACTTGCCAGCAGTTATTCTTTTTCATCACCACAACATCTGGCACCTGATAATCCGATTCCTTGTTTTCAAATTCCAGACCTGGATGAGGTTTCAATGTTTTTAGCAAATCTACGGCACAGCGCAACTGCTCTGGATTTAAGCCAGTCTGTTTAATCAGCTTAGGAAGCTCATTGGTAATCAACAATTCATAATGTTGCAGAAGTTTGATCGCATCATTTCGGCAAGACGTTGATGTAGGTAAATTATCAAGTTGGACCAATAGGCATTCTGCCAAGCTTCTAGAGCCTACACCCACGGGATCCAAACGCTGAATATGCTTTAATACGACCGCAACCTCATCATCTTCAATTTCTTCTTCAGACCCCATAGAAGAGAGTAAATGTTGTACCGATGCAGTAATTTCACTCAACTCTGCATCTAAAAAACCTTTGTCGTCTAAAGAATCCACGATGCAATAAGCGATTAATTTATCAACCTGTGAAAAATTCAACAGATTAATTTGTTCTAGCATATATTCTTGCAGGCTCTGATGTCCTTGACGATTATCTTCACGCTCTTCGAACTCGGCTGCCCCCAGACTTGTAGGTTGATGGGTATAAACATCATCCCAATCGGTATCTACAGGTAAGTCATCAGGCAGATGATCGGCATTAAGTTCATTGGTTAGATCGTGATTTTCATTATTTGATTCAATTGTCGATAAGCTTTCAAGGGTAATTTGCTCTTCAACTTTTTCTAATAGAGGATTACTATCAAGTTGCAACTGAACTTCTTGTTCCAATTCCAGACTTGAAAGTTGTAATAGCCGAATTGCTTGCTGTAATTGTGGAGTTAATGACAGCGAGTTCGCAATTTTTATGCCCACTGATAATCTCATTGTTACCCCCTTAATAGAAAATCCCGTTTTATAAGCAATTTTTATGCCGTTTTATTTTTTATAACACAGATTTACTAAAAAACATACAAATTGGATTTTAAATTTCTAGTCTTTCGCGACTAATAATTGTTGAAATACTTAAATTTGCACATAAAAAAATCCCCCTCTGCCTTGGCGGAGGGGGATTTTCGAATAATGAGCTGGCGA